>JAYSSW010001103.1:0-11569 GCA_043720335.1 Planctomycetia bacterium | reverse complement strand
CCACGCGAGGACGCCATCCAACATCGCCGCGCGGTTCCCGCGCTCCGCTGCGCGTCGCGGCTAAACTTCGCGCCGAGGCGAAACGGTCGCGGAAATCGTTTGCCACTACTCGAGCCGCGACGCTAGGATGGCGCGGTGTTCTGCGCGATGTTCCGATTACGCCGAGGTTCAAGCCGAGCGATGGACGAGGAAGCCCAGGGGTCGATCAGCCAGGCGTTCCAGGCGCTGCAGGCCGGGGACAGCGCGGCGGCGGGGCGGCTGTGGGAGCGCTACTTCCCGCGCCTGCTGGGGCTGGCGCGCAAAGCGCTCGCCGGGCGGCCCCAGCGCGTCGCCGACGCCGAGGACGCCGTGCAGAGCGCGTTCGCCAGCTTCATCCGCCGCGCCCAGCAGGGGGCGTTCGGCGCCGGGCTGGACCGCGACGACCTGTGGAGCCTGCTCGGCGTCATCGCGGTGCGCAAAGCGCGCCGGCAGGCGCGGCGCGAGGCGGCGGCGAAGCGTGGCGGCGGCCGCGTCCTTGACGAAGCCGCCCTCACCGGGCCTGCGGATCGCGACGACCGCGCCGGCCTCGACGCCCTCGCCCACGCGTCGGCGGCGGAGTTCGACCTGCACTGCGCCGAGATGCTCGCCCGGCTCGACGACGAGCTGCGCACCGTCGCCCTGCTGCGACTGCTGGGGCACAAGAACCGCGAGATCGCCGACCAGCTCGGCTGGACCCAGCGCCGCGTCGAACGCAAGCTGGCCCGGATCCGCCTGTGCTGGGAGGACGACGCGCCGGCGTGATTTCCGCGCATTCGCCGCGCCGGCCTGTCGGGAAAACGCCGCCGACGGGCATGTACGTTGATGGCGAGTGGTATTCGCGCGACGCCAGCATGTGTCGCGCCAAGCCCCAGGATGAGCAACGCGATTCCTGGGGCTTCCGACCCCCACCAATCGCTTCGCTCATGGTGGGGCTTGGCGCTTTATTCTTCGACCATTCTAGGGGAGTCGCCCATGCAGCCTTCCATCGCCCGGCAGATCGACGAGCTATGCGACCGCTTCGAGTCGCAGTGGCGCGGCGGCAAGCGTCCGCGCATCGAGGACTACCTCGCGTCCGCGCCGGCGAACCTGCGCCCCTCGCTGCTCCAGCATCTGCTGCCGGTCGAGCTGGAGCTGCGGGCGACGGCGGGCGACATGCTGGCCGAAGCGCAGTATCGTGAGCGGTTCGTCGAGCACGCTTCGGTGGTCGCGGAGGCGTTCGCGGGGCTGGCCAGCAAGCGGGCGGCGACCGACACGTCGGTGTCGAGTTCGAGCGTGCGGACGGCGAGTTTCCGCAGTGATCCGGCCCCCGCGAAGGCCGAGCCGGCGCCGGCGACCATCGGCCGGTTCAAGATCCTCGCCGTGCTGGGACAGGGGGCGTTCGGCCGCGTCTACAAGGCGCGTGACCCGAAGCTCGACCGCGACGTGGCGCTGAAGGTCCCGAAGCCCGGAACCTTTACATCGGCCGAGGAACGCGAGCGGTTCCTGCGCGAAGCCCGCGCCGCCGCCGCCATCCAGCACCCCAACATCTGCCCGGTGCACGACGTGATCCTCGAAGGGGACGAGTTCTACATCGTCATGGGCTATGTGCCTGGCAAGTCGCTCGCCGACCTGCTGTCCGAGCGGAAGAACCTGCTGTCGGCCAAACAAGCGGTCGTCATCGTCCGCAAGCTGGCGATGGCGCTGCACGCGGCGCATGGCCGGGGCGTCGTCCACCGCGACCTGAAGCCGGCCAACATCCTCTTCGACAGCGAACGCAAGGACGTGGTCATCACCGATTTCGGCCTGGCGCGACGGGTTCGTGCGGGCGACGTCGAGCTGACGCAGGCCGGCGTCGTCATGGGCACCCCGGCGTACATGTCGCCCGAGCAGGCGCGCGGCGACAGCAAGGACGTCGGACCCGCCTCCGACGTTTACAGCCTGGGTGTCGTCCTCTACGAGCTGCTCACCGGCACCCGCCCGTTCAAGGGCACGCTCGGCGAGATCATCGGCCTGGTGCAGCACGTCGCGCCGGAGCCGCCGTCGAAGCGGAAGCCGGGCGTCGACCTTCGCCTCGAAACGATCTGCCTGAAAGCGATGGCGAAGGCGCCGAAAGACCGCTACGGCTCGATGCGCGAGTTCGCCTACCATCTCGGCGAGTTCCTGAAGGACGTGCCCGTCGGCGCCATCGCGGAGGGCCTGCCGAGCGCCGCGCCGACGAAATCGGACGAACCGTCGCAGGTGGGAGCGATCATCGAAGCACTGTCGATCGAGCGGAAGTCGTCGGAGCAGAAGATCGAGCGCTCGCACCGCACGCTGTCGCGCACCATCGTCGCGGTTGGCGCCGGGCTGGCGCTGCTGCTCGTGCTGGGCATCGGCCTGGCGCTGGCGGCCTGGTGGTTCAAGCGGCCCGACGGGCCGACGGGGCCGCTGGTGTCGGTGACGCTGTCGAACATCACGTACCTGCACGACAATTCGGTCCACTACTATCTCGACGGCCGCAAGATCGCCTCGAAGGCGCTGGAAGGGCCGATGAAGCTCGCGGTCGGCGAGCACCAGCTCGAAGCGAAGCGCGGCGACGAAGTCCTGGAGACACGCGTCTTCCAGGTGGCGGCGGAGAACCAGCCGCCGGAGATCGTTCCCCCCCTTGCGGAGGAGGACCTGCCGCCGGGCCAGATCCTAGCCATGAAGAATTTGGGCGGTATCACCAACTTGGCCGTGTCGCCGGACGGCCAGTGGATTCTGGTCATTGGTGCCGGCGAAGGACCCAACAGCACGCTGACACTGTGGAACGCACGGACCGGCAAAAAGCAGGAGCCGGAAATGCCCTTGCGACACGCCAAGCGAGTGGCTTTCGCGCCCACGGGGAAAACCGCGTTCGTGGCCGTCAACAACCAGCCTCCGTTCGTGCTGCAATACGATCTCAGCAGGCCGGGATTCTGGAAAGATGTGCGTCGATTTGAATCGAAGTTCAGCGAGACGCCCACTTCCTTGGAAGTGTCGCGCGATGGCTCACGGCTCCTCCTGGGAGCGAGCCGCGAGTACGGAAACCGGGTCACAGTATGGAATATCTCCGATGGCAAATATCTTACTGACCTCGGAGACGCCAAACCTGGCCTGGGTTGCTTCGCGCCCGACAGCAAACGGATCTTCACGCAAGGCGGCGACAAGAACCTAGACGTGCTGTTGCACGACATCGAAGGCGAAAAGCCGAAGGTGCTGCAAACGTACAAGGGACACATCTCTGGCATGACTTGCATCGCGTGCTCGCCGGACGGCAAGATCCTCGCGGCTGGGACGTATCGGCCCACCAACGCCGTCCGCACCTGGGAAGTGAGCACCGGCAAGCCGCTCGAAACCTTCATGTCGCACGGCGATTCCGTGTTCAGCGTCGCCTTCTCGCCGGACGGGTCTCGCCTGCTGACCGCCGGCTACGATGGCGTCGTGCGCATCTCGGACGCGAAAACCGCGCAGCGGATCTACGAGACGCCCCCGCAAGGCGCCGGCATCACCAGCACCGTCTTCACGCCCGGTGGTCGCCGCGCCGTTTTCGGCCTCTCCGACGGCACGATCAAGGTCTGGCAGCTGCCGAAGTAGGCACATCCGCGAATGAATCCCTGGGAAAGCCCAGGGCTGCTGCCCTGGGGATTTGCATACCCAGGGCAGCCGTCCCTGGGCTTTCTCCACGATTCCGAAAAATAATCCGCAGCGCCTGTCGGGAAACGGGCTGGCAAGGGCATGTACCCGTTGTCGGAACCAACCCCTTCCCACCCGATGGAGTCCGCAAGATGTGCAAGACCTTCCTCGTCCTGGCCGCGTCGCTCGCCGTGTGCGTCGGCTTCGCCAGCCCCGCGTTCGCCCAGAAGGGCAAAGCCGCTGCGGACGCCGGCAAGCGCAAAGCGGGCATGCAGCCGCGGAACCCCAACCCGCCCGCAAAAACGGATCTGGCGAAGGAGAAGCAGCCCGAAGAGCCGCTCAGCCCGGCGAAGCTGGAAGCCCGCGAGCGCGTGCAGCAGGCGCAGAAGCGGTACAAGCAGATCGACGACGCCGTCGAAGTGCATGAGCGGCGCATCCGCACGGTGCGTTCGATCCGCGTCCCGCCCGGCGTGCGTCCGCCGCAGGTCGACCCGGTGCCGCTGGAGCTGATCCAGCTCCGCGCCCAGGCGTGGACCGTGCTGCAGACAGCCGTGAAGGACTACCAGCAGACGCCGTGACAAGTCCTGGAACCGAACGCAGCGGCGGATCATCAATCCGCCGAAAGCCCAGGGCTGCTGCCCTGGGTATGCGCATACCCAGGGACGGCTGTCCCTGGGCTTTCATCATTTCTCTTTCTTCCGACGCGGGAGAACTCCGCGCTCGCCTACCTCGGCGGCGGGGGCGGCAGCTTCAGCACGCCGGCCGCGCTCTCCTCCAGCGCCGCGCGGTAGCGGACGAGCGTGGCGTAGGCGTCCTGGAACTCGACGCGCGACGCCAGGCTCTGGTAGCGCGGGTCGGTCGCGGCGGTCTTGAAGCTGGCCAGGCTCCGCTCCAGCGCGTCGCGCGACGGCGCCTTCCCCTCCATGTACACCTCCGGCGGCAGCGCCAGGAACTGCTGCCACTGCGGGTCGAGCAGCCTGCCCATGCGGGCCGAGCTTTCCGCCAGGTGCGCCCGCAGCGTCTCGAACTGGGTCGCCAGCGGCGGCGCGGGGGGCAGGTCCTTCACGTTGACCAGCACCTTGTTCTGCCCCCCGGCGCAGGACGCCACCTGCTCCGCCAGCTTGACCGCCGACGCGGGGATCGCCCCTTCCGGCTGGCCCGGCTTCAGCGCGAAGTAGTCGGCGTTCGCCCGGTGGTCGACCTGCATCACCGCCCCGTCGATGGCGAGGCCGGCGAACAGGCCCCGGCTGCGCGAGTACGACAGCATCTCCGCCTTCAGCTGCGCGTCGGTCGCCGCCGACGCCTGGCGCCCAATGGGGCCGGCGGCGACGGAGGCGTCGGCGCCGATGGTGAACTTGCCGCGCATCAGGCCGTCGACGCCTTTGCGGTTGCGGAAGACGATGACGACGTCGGTGGATTGCAGTCCCGCCTGCCAGCCGACGCTGCCGCCGGTGACGGAGATGAAGGTGGGAGCGGTCCAGGCGCCGGCGGCGTTGCGGACGAGGACGACGCCGTTGCCGTGGCGGACGCCGACGATGAAGCCCCCCTTGACCATGCCGGGGATGATCGCGACGCCCTGGGCGTCGGCGAGCAGCGATTCCGGGATCCCCTTGGCCGGGATCGCCATGATCTCGCGCAGCACGTCGCCGGCGGCCTCGACGGTGCTCTCCTCGGCGCTGGCGGGCCGCCCCGCGAAGCCCTGGGCGTGCAGCGCGCTCGTCGAAACCGCGACAGCGATCAAAGTGGCAAGCAGTCTCATGGTCCCGGTCATCGGCATCTCCTCGGAAGGCGGTCGCATCATCCGCCCCGGAGCGTACCCAAACGCGGCTGCGCAGGCAATGCGAAGCGGCGACATGGATTGCCGATTGCAGAGTTGAGATCGCAGATTGGAAACGCCCAAGCCCGCTGCCGCTAGACGGCGGGGTCCACGCGCGCCGCGACCCCGCCGCCTAACGGCAGCGGGCTTGAAAGCATCTTTAATGCTGCCCGCTGCCTTTGTTCGAGGACGACGACGTCGCGCTTGCCGAGCTGGGCCAGGTGGTAGGCGATGCTCGCTCCCGCGATGCCGCCGCCAACGATGACGATTTCCGCCCGCGCTTGCATGGGTGGGGTCCTGTGAAGGGAAACGGGGTCAAGCCGTGCTCGACGGACAACAACGACGGGACTCCCTTCTTTTCGTAAGGACACCGCTCCTGCTTGGCGATCCATTCCTCGCCCGTTGATCCCGCTTTCAGAAATCGGGCACTTGGTCTCGCCCCGTCCTTCGCCTTGCTCGCCGTCGCTCTCCTCCCGCCCGCCCACGATGCGGGCTTTTCAACGCATGCCTTCCACGGATTGACGAATGCCGTGCCGAAGGTGAAACTGAAAGGCAGCAAGAGGGGGCAGCGACGCACGGGAGCCTGGAAATGAGCGAGGCGATCCCGCCCAGGGACGAGCACCAGACGATCCTGCAGGCGACTCAGCTCGCCGACGCGGGGCGGGCGCCGCACGAACTGCCCGCCAACCCCGGCCCGCTGTCGCGCCTCGACGACTATGAACTCGTGCGCGAGATCGGCCGCGGCGGCATGGGGGTCGTGTTCCAGGCGCGCGACGTGAAGCTCAACCGCGTCGTCGCCCTCAAGATGATCCGCGACGGGGCGCTGGCCAACGCCGACGAGCTGCAGCGCTTCGACAAGGAAGCCGCCGCCGCCGCCCAGTTCCAGCACCCCAACATCGTCGCCTTGTTCCACATCGGCAAGCACGCCCAGCGGCCGTACTTCTGCATGGAGTACATCAGCGGCACCAGCCTCGCCGAGCGCGTCGCCTTGGGGCCGATCGCCAGCCGCCGCGCAGCCGTCTACCTCGAAGCGATCGCCCGCGCGGTCCACTACGCGCACCAGCGCGGCATCCTGCACCGCGACCTCAAGCCGGGCAACATCCTGCTCGACGAGAACGACCAGCCGAAGGTCACCGACTTCGGTTTGGCGAAATCCATGACCACCGGCTCCGACCAGACCCGCACCGGCGCGGTCCTCGGCACCCCCAGCTACATGTCCCCCGAACAGGCCGCCGGCCTGCGCACCCTCGGCCCGGCGGCGGACGTGTACAGCCTCGGCGCCATCCTTTACGAATTGCTGACCGGCAAGCCGCCGTTCATCGGCGACACCGCCCTGGCGACGCTCAAGATGGTCGCCGAGCAGGAGCCGATCTCGCCGCAGCTCATCAACCCGCTGGCCGACCCCGACCTGGTGACGATCTGCCTGAAGTGCCTGGAGAAAGACCCGCGGCGCCGCTACGCCAGCGCCGAGGCGATGGCCGACGACCTGGCCAGGCACCTGCGCGGCGAGCCGATCGTCGCGCGCCGTGTCAGCGTCGTCGGCCGGGCGGTGAAGTGGGTCCGCCGCAAGCCCGCGACGGCGGCGATCCTCACGCTGTCGATCCTCGGCCTGGCGGGGTTCGTCTGGTTCCTGTGGCACACCGCGCTGGAGGAGAAGTCGCTCCGCGAGGCCGCCGTGAAGGCGAACAAGCTCGCCGACGTCCGCTGGGAGGCGGCCCGGCATCTGCTCTACCTCTCCGAGATGCGCCGCGCCCAGAACGCCCTCGAACGGGCCAACTTCGACTCGGTCGACCGCCTGCTGCGCGACTGGACCCCCGACGCGAAGTTCAGCGACCTGCGCGACTGGGAATGGCGCTTCCTCAAGCAGCAGAGCCAAAGCCGCTTCTCGGTCGGCATGCACACCGGGCACGCCTCCGCCGTCGCCTACGCCCCCGACGGGAAGCATCTCGCCTCGGCCGGCGGCGAGTTCACCAAGCCCGGCGAGATCAAGATCTGGGACCTGCGCGGCGGCAAGCTGCTGCACACCCTGCGCGGCCACGCCAACGTCATCACCACCCTCGCCTACTTCCCCGACAAGAACTGGCTCGCCTCGGCCGGCTACGACAGCGTCGTCAAGCTTTGGGATCTCGACAAGGGCGCCGAGATCGCCACGCTGCGCGGGCACGCCCAGCACATCAACCATCTCGCCATCTCCTGCACCGGCGAATGGATCGCCACCGCCAGCGCCGACAAGACGGCGCGGCTGTGGCGCGTCGCGGAGCACCTCGCCGGCGACGCCGCCCCCGCCGTGCTGCGAGGCCACACCGGCGAGGTCGCCGCCGTCGCCTTCCACCCGCAGGGCAACAAGCTAGCCACCGGCAGCCACGACCGCACCGTCAAGCTGTGGAACCTCGACACGCTCGCGGAGGAAAAAACGCTGCTTGGCCACGAGGGCGAAGTCGACTGCCTCGCCTACAGTTCCGCGGGCAAGATCCTCGTCTCCGGCGGCGGGCGCGGCTTCCAGCGCGGCGAGGTCAAGTTCTGGGACGCAGACACCGCGAAGGTCCGCTACGCGCACTACGGCCTGTCCGACCGCATCACCAGCCTCGCCGTCAGCCGCGACGGCAAGGTCGCCGCCTCGGGCAGCGACGGCGTCATCCGCATCTGGAACCAGAACCTCACCAGCGAGGCCCGCGTCTTCCGCGGCGACACGCAGCTCGTCTACGGCCTCGCCTTCAGCCCCGACGGGCACATGCTCGCCTCCGCCGGGCGCAGCGGCCGCGTCAGCGTCTGGAACAGCTCCGGCGGGCTGGAGACGTTCACGCTGTCGGCCCAGGGACAGATGGACACGGTCGCCTTCAACCCGCACCCCAAGATGCCGTACCTCGCCTCGGCGGGCCGCATCACCGGCGCCGTCGCCGTGTGGAACCTCGACGCGCCCAACCAGCCAACCTACCTCAAGGGACACGAAGGCGCGGTCACCTGCCTGGCGTTCTCCCCCGACGGCGTGAAGGTGGCCAGCGGCGGCAGCGACAAGACCGTCCGCATCGACGACTTCCGCAAGCCCGAATGGATCCCCGTCATCCTCCAGGGACACACCGGCGCCGTCCGCGCCCTCGCCTTCCGCCCCGACGGCAAGGTCATCGCCACCGCCAGCGAGGACGAGACGATCCGTCTGCACGACCCCGTCACCGGCAAGCTCGTCAAGGAATTGAAAGGGCACGCCAACGGCGTCCTGTCGCTGGCGTTCAGCAACGACGGGCAATGGCTCGCCTCGGGCAGCTACGACAAGACCATCCGCGTCTGGAGCTCCGCCAGCGACAAGGAACACTTCGTCCTGGCCGGCCACACCGGATCGGTCAACACGCTGGCGTTCAGCCCCGACGGGCAGTGGCTCGCCTCCGGCAGCGCCGACAAGACCATCCGCGTCTGGGAGATCGCCAAGCGCGAGGAGTATCGCCGCCTGGAGGGCAGCCCCAGCCCGATCCTCTCGCTGGCGTACCACCCGCAGGGCCGGCGGCTGGTCAGCGTCGCCCAGGACAAGACGCTGCGGCTCTGGGACATCGTGACGCGGCAGGAGATTTTGGAGCTGGAGGAGATGGCCGGCCCGATCCGCGCCGTCGCCTTCAGCCGCGACGGCCGCTACCTCGCCGGCGCCGGCCACAACGTCGTCCGCGTCTGGGACGGCGGCGACAAGTGACGAGGAGCGGAGCAAGGGAGCGCAGCGACCGGCAGCAAGCGGCCGCCCCGCGCGATGACGCAACGAATTGCAGCGGCGCTCCGCCTCGGATAGACGGCGCGACCGGCAGGCCGCAGAGGCCCCGCGCGAGCCACTACCGCCGCAGCAATCGGCGGAAAACGGCGACGGGAGAGAAACCATCTGCACGCTCCACGGACATGATCTTTGAACGGGAAAGCAGACCCGATTCAGCGAAGCAGCAATCAATGACTACGTGATCGTTGATCCATGAGTTGCCTTCACCGTTCTCGTTTCCTCGAAGAAACCGGATGTAGCGCAGCATCCTTTTTCGACGCCCGACCGGCTCGCTTTCGAGATTGTCGTGCCAATCCGAGCGGACCAGCGCCAATTCTCCCGTCGATTCATCGCGTGGCGGCCCGCCGAGAATCGCCTCGACCTCCGCTCGCGTCATGCCTTCGCGCAGCTTCGCAAAATTGGCTTCATTGATCGCCGAGCGAGGCGCCAGCCAGAACCACGCCAGCGGCACGGCGACCAGCATCGCGGTCGCTGCCCATGTCCATTTGCGCATCGTGTCGCCCTCCCGTCGCATCGCGGCTCCCATCCACGACTGTAACCAGCATCGCCGCGTGGCGCCACCCCCAGGAATCGCTGCGCTCATCCTGGGGCTTGGAGGTTCCTGCCTTCACTGACCCCTGACCCCTGACCCCTGACCCCTGCCGACTGTCGGGCTTGACGTTGAAAGAATTTTCCGGGTACACTCCCCCACGTCGAAGACTCCGGGCCGACTGGCCCCAAACCCAGGGAGGGGAAGCCCTTCTTGCCTGGACCGCGAAGATGCACTGGTCCTCCTACGCCGACGACGTGGTGGTCTGGGCGCCTGCCAAGGTGAACCTCTTCCTTGAGATCTTGGCCAAGCGTCCCGACGGCTACCACGAACTCGCCACCCTGATGGCCGCCGTCCGTCTGCACGACACCCTTGTTTTGCAGAACGACCCGGCTGGCTCGCTGTCCCTGTCCTGCACCCGAAGCGACCTGTCGACCGGCCCCGACAACCTCGTGCTGCGCGCCGCCGAACTGCTCCGCCAGCACGTCGGCCAAACGCGGGGCGCCCGCATCCGCCTGGTGAAACGCATCCCCATGCAGGCGGGCCTGGCGGGGGGATCGACCGACGCGGCCGCCACGCTGCTCGGCCTCAACCAGCTCTGGAAGCTCCAACTTCCTATCGCGGAGTTGGCCGAGTTGGCGGCGAAACTCGGCAGCGATGTCGCCTTCTTCCTGCATGGCGACTCGGCATGGTGCACCGGGCGCGGCGAAGTGGTGGAGCCGGTGAAGCTGGGCAGGCCGATCGACTTGGTGCTACTGTGCCCGAAGTTCGGGATGCCGACCCCGGCGGTATATCGCGAAGTGAAAGTTCCCGCTGAGCCGGTCAACGGCGAAGCCATTCGGAGTGCATTCGAGCAGGGTGATATCGAGGCGGTGGGCCGGCTGCTGCACAACCGCTTGCAGCCAGCGGCGGAGAAGATCGACGCGAGGATCGGAGTTTTGTTTCAACAACTGGCGGGCACGGGTCCGCTGGGGAGTTTGATGAGCGGCAGCGGCAGCAGCCTTTTCGCCGTCTGCCGCGACGAGGCGGACGCCCAGCGCATCGCGGCGGAGCTGCGGCGGGGAGCGGACGCCGGCGAGGTCGAGGTGCACGCCACGAGGACGTGCGGTTGAACGAATCGGCGCGGCGGACCTGAATCACCCGCGCCGCGACCAGTATCGTGGACGGCCCTTTCAGGATGGAAGGGCCACCGGTTGCCTGTGCCACAGAACTAAAGGAGAACAACTGTGGTGATCACCGAAGTTCGCATCAAGCTCATGGAAGACAACAACGAACGGCTGCAGGCGTTCTGCTCGGTCACGTTCGACGACGCCTTCGTCATCCGCGACCTGAAGATCATCGAGGGGACGAAGGGTTCGTTCGTGGCGATGCCGAGCCGCAAGCTGACCGACCGCTGCACGTCGTGCGGGAGCAAGAACCACCTGCGTTCGCGCTTCTGCAACAGCTGCGGCTACCGGCTGGACGAGGACCGCGCGGTGCGCGGCGCCGACGGGCGGGCCAAGCTGCACGCCGACATCGCCCACCCGATCAACTCCGCCTGCCGCGAGGTGATCCAGTCCGCCGTCCTGCGCGCCTTCAACGAGGAGAGGGAGCGTTCGCGCGTGCCCGGCTACGTCTGCCGCTACGACGACTACGACGGCGACTACGAGGACGACTACACCGCGATCGTCAGCGAGATGCGCTCGGCCCGCCCCAACCCCGAGGGCTTCCGCAGCGACGCCCCGCACCCCGCCCCGCGCGGCGCCCACACCAACGCCGACCAGGGCGCCAAAGCCGGCTCCAGTTCCCGCGACAAGGAGTTCGGCAACGGCATCCTTTAGCAGCGACTCGCAAGCCCCAC
>JAYSSW010001102.1:0-5450 GCA_043720335.1 Planctomycetia bacterium | reverse complement strand
GGATGTCCATGAGGGAAGTTTAGCGCCCGGCCCCCGCGGTGGACAGCTGCCGAGGCGACTGTTTTCCGGGGAAAAGCAATTTTTCACAGGCTCTCAGGAGCAGCAAAACAACTTTCTCGACGGCGGCCCCTGTAGATCCAGGGAATGGACAGGGTTCGGACTCGTCGTGCATCAGCGTCCTCGCGAACCATGCTCGCGTTTGGACCGGTCCGATTGCTTCAGGGCTGATCCGAGGAAAGTGCAGCCGCAGTATACGTCAACTTTCACCGCTGGCAATCTTCAGCGGCGGAAATTCCTTGTTTTCCTCGAGCGGTTCACCTTCGCATTGCTTTTGCTCGGCAATCATGCAAGCAGCCGAGGATGCGGTCCGCTGCGACCAGGTCGAGGAATGGAGCAGGCTCGGCGAAACCACTTCCGGTTTCGCGGGAAGCGTCTGCTGCGGGATTCCTGCGGGCTCGAAAGCCCAGTTGGATAAGTCGCAGGGTGGGCCTCGCGCGGCTCGACCCCATACGCATCAAGTGATACCCTGTGCGGGCAGGAATGAGGCTGCTGTCCGAGCCACCATCGGCCAGAAGTGGCTGGCCTCGCGCGGCGATTCGGATTCCGGGCGTGGGATTCGGGTTAGAAGCTGTTTCAAAACCTCATGCGACGAACTTTACGGGCAACGGCGAGCGGCGCGGGAGATTATTTACGTCACACGAGGTTTTGAAACAGCGTCTTAGCTTGATGCGTATGAGGTCGAGCAACGCGCGGCCCCCCTGCGACGCATCGCCTTCCAGGTTGTCCGGGTTGAGCACTCATCTCGTTCGTTGCACCACGGGTCGATGGGGTTCCTGCTCGCTCGCATGCCATGCGAAGGTGAACCGCTCCAATCACGACCCTCGCAAAAAAAAGAGAGGCGTAGGGGATTCCTACGCCTCATCTCTATGGGGAGCGGCCGAAGGATCGGCCGATTCAAGGGGGTTGGCAAGGTTGCCGAATTCCTCGAGATCCTCCTCGTGAATCGGAGCTTCGATGCGGTACCGGCCATCCAGCCAGCGGCCCAGGTCCACGAGCTTGCAGCGGGGGCTGCAAAACGGCCGGCTCGGCCATTCCTTCGGCCCCTGAAGATCCATCGTCCGCTCGCAGATCGGGCATTTCACCACATTCATCGGACGCTCCCGCTCAGGACTTCTTTTTTTTCCCGCTCGGTTTGCTCGCGGGCTTCTCCGAGCTTCCGGTCGTGCTGGTCGAATCGGTTGTCTTGCCGGTGTCGGCTTTGCCGGTGTCGGCTTTGCCGGTGTCGCTCTTCGCGGCGTCCCCCTTGGCGGATTCGGTCGCTGGGGTCGATTTGGCGGCGTCGGCCTTGGCGGCGTTCTTGTAGGCCTCGCTGCGGTAGTCGGTCTCGTAGAAGCCGCTCCCCTTGAAGATGATGGACGACCCGGAGCCGATCAGCCGCCGCAGCTTCTTCTTCTTGCACTCGGGGCACTTGGTCAGCAGCGCTTCGCTCATCATCTGGAACTCTTCGAACTTGTGCCCGCAAGCGTCGCAGAGGTAGTCGTAGGTCGGCATGGGTGGTTGGTCCAGGGGTGTAGCAGGGAAGAAAGACAACAAGCCCCACCATAAGCGAAGCGATTGGTGGGGGTCGGCACCCCCAGGAATCGCGTTGCTCATCCTGGGGCTTGAATGGTTGAAGCGATTCACGGCTTCGTCGACACGATCACCTTGGCGGCGCGCAGCACGCGGTCCTGGTTCATGAAGCCCTTCTCGAGCACCTGCAGCACCGTGCCCGGCTCCGCCTCGGCCGACGGCTGCTCCATCACCGCCTGGTGCTGGTTCGGATCGAACGGCTTGCCCAGCGCGTCGACGGGGACGATGCCGTACCGCTTCAGCAGCTCCAGGAACTGCGTCTGCACCATGCCGACCCCCTGCACCAGCGTCCCCTGCTCCTTCGCCTGCTGGGCGGCGCCCAACGCGCGGTCGAGGTTGTCCAGCACCGGCAGCAGATCGTACGCCATCGGGCCGTTCGCGTACTTGCGGTCCTGCTCGCGCTCGCGCTGCACGCGCTTCTGGTAGTTCTCGAACTCCGCCTTCCCGCGCTGCGCCAGGTCGAGGTAGTGGTCGCGCTCGGAGGCCGCCTTCCGCAGCTTCTCCAGCTCGTCCGGCGTCACCTGGTCCGTTTCGGCGTTCATCGGGATCGTTTCTTCCGGCATGGTGGTCCCCGGTCGGTTCCGTGATTCATGGTCGTGGGTCGCGTCCGCGCTCCGCTGCGCGTCGCGGCTAAACGGTGTTCTTCCTGTCGTCGGCGTGCTCTTCGCTGCCAACGAACAGGTCCTTCAGCTTGTCGAAGAAGCCCTTGCGCTGCGGCGACACGTGCTTGTGCTCGATGTCGGCCAGCTCGCGGAACAGCTCCTCGTGCCGCTTCGTCAGCGTGCGCGGCGTCTCGACGACCAGTTCCACGACCAGGTCGCCGCGCTTGCCGGAGCGGAGGTGCGGCATCCCCTTGCCTTTGACGCGGACCTCGTCGCCGCTCTGCACGCCGGGCTTCAGCGTGTGCGGCTTGGGGCCGTCCAGCGTCGGGATCTCGATCTCGGCGCCCAGGGCGGCCTGGCTGAAGGTGATCGGCACCGAGCAGCTGAGATCGACGTGGTTCTCCTCGTCGCGCTCGAAGATCGGATGGTCCTCCATCTGGATCACCACCACAAGATCGCCGCGCGGCCCGCCCGGCTCGCCGACGTTCCCCTCGCCCTGCTTGGTCAGGCCGACGCGCGTGAACACGCCGGCGGGGATCTCCACGTCCACGCTGCGCTGCGCTTCGACCCGGCAGCGGCCCCGGCACGTCGGGCACGGGTCGGTGATGATCCGCCCCGCTCCGCCGCAGCCCCGGCACGTCTGCTGCACGCGGAAGAAGCCCTGGTTGGCGATCGTCACCCCCTGCCCCTTGCACTGCTTGCACGTCGCCGGCGCGGAGCCCTTCTTCGCCCCGCTGCCCCGGCAGTCGCCGCACATCTCCAGCCGGTTGAACGTGATCGTCTTCGTGCAGCTCCTGACCGCCTCGTGCAGCTTCATCGTGAGGACGACCTGAAGATCCTCCCCCTGCTGCGGGCCGCGCCGGCGCGAGCCGCCGCCGAACATGGTGCTGAAAACGTCGCCGAGGTTGTCGACGATGTCCTGGAAGCCGTGGAACTGGGGGCCGCCGCCGGCGAGGCCGGCGTGGCCGTAGCGGTCGTAGAGCGGCTTCTTCTGCGGGTCGCTGAGGACGGCGTACGCCTCGGCGGCCTGCTTGAAGTGGTGCGCCGCCTCCTCGTCGCCGGCGTTGCGGTCGGGGTGGTGCTTCATGGCCAGGACGCGGTAGGCTTTCTTGATCTCGTCGTCGCTCGCCGTCTTGGCGACGGCGAGGATGTCGTAGTAGTCGCGTTTCCCGCTCATGCGATCAGCCCTTGGAACTCTGCCCGGCGAAAGACGCCGTGTCGTTCTATTCTAGCGTGCGAGGGAAGGAGGGAAGAGCCAAGCCCCACCATGAGCAACGCGATTGGTGGGGGTCGGAACCCCAGGAATCGCTTCGCTCATCCTGGGGCTTGCGGGCGCACGACGCGCGAACGGGGCGGCGGCGCTTCAGGCGGGGCCTGTCGCGCTGCCACCCCGTGCGGGTGCGCCGTGGCGTGCCAAGACTAGCGGATGGCGCCGCTGATCTTGTTGCGCGGGTCGTCGTTGTCGATCTTGGTGATCATCACCTCGGTCGTCAGCATCAGGCTGGCGATGCTGGCGGCGTTCTGCAGGGCGCTGCGCGTCACCTTCATCGGATCGACGATGCCGGCCTTCAGCATGTCGACGTACTCGCCGGTGTTGGCGTTGTAGCCGATGTTGGGGTTCTTCTCGCCACGCATGCGGACCTCGTCGGCGACGACCGCGCCGTCGACGCCGGAGTTCTCGGCGATGACGCGGATGGGCTTCTCGAGGGCGCGGACGACGATCTCGGCGCCGGCCTTCTCGTCGCCGTGCAGCTTCTTGGCGGCCTCGCGGACCGCGCCGACGCAGCGCAGCAGCGCAGTGCCGCCGCCGGGGAGGATGCCTTCAGCGACGGCGGCGCGGGTGGCGTGGAGGGAGTCCTCGACGCGTCCCTTCTTCTGCTTCATGTCGGCCTCGGTGGGGGCGCCGACGCGGACGATGGCGACGCCGCCGGTGAGCTTGGCGAGGCGTTCGCTGAATTTCTCCTTGTCGTACTCGCTCTCGGTCTGGTCCATCTGGGCGCGGATCTGCTCGATGCGCTTGGAGATGGCGGCCTTGGCCTTCTTGTCGACGTCGCAGACGATGGTGCAGCTTTCCTTCTCGACGCGGACGACCTTGGCCTGGCCGAGCTGGTCGAGGGTGATGTTCTCCAGCTTGAGGCCGAGGTCGTCGCTGATGAACTGCCCGCCGGTCAGGACGGAGATGTCGCCGAGCATGGCCTTGCGGCGGTCGCCGAAGCCGGGCGCTTTGACGGCGCAGACGTTGAGGATGTTGCGCAGCTTGTTGACGACGAGCGAGGCGAGGGCTTCGCTCTCGACGTCCTCGGCGATGATGAGCAGCGGGCGCTGCGACTGGTAGATCTTCTCGAGGACCGGCAGCATGTCGCGGACGCTGCTGATCTTCTTCTCGTAGATGAGGATGTACGGGTTCTCCAGCTCGCACTGCATCTCGGTCGGCTGGTTGATGAAGTAGGGGGAGATGTAGCCCTTGTCGAACTGCATGCCTTCGACGAAGTCGATGGTGGTCTCGGCGGTCTTGCCCTCCTCGACGGTGATGACGCCGTCGTTGCCGACCTTCTCGAAGGCCTTGAACATCAGCTCGCCGATGACGGGGTCGTTGTTGGCGCTGATGGTGGCGACGTACTTGACGTCGTCAGGGGTCATCTTGGCGGGGGACTTGCAGTTCTCCTGCATGTGTTCGACGGCGGCCTCGACGGCCAGGTCGATGCCGCGCTTGACGGACATCGGGTTGGCGCCGGCGGTGATGTTGCGCAGGCCCTCGGCGTAGATGGCGAGGGCGAGGATGGTGGCGGTGGTGGTGCCGTCGCCGGCGTGGTCGCTGGTCTTCTGGGCGACGGCGTTGACGAGCTTGGCGCCCATGTTCTCGAAGGGGTCGGGCAGCTCGATCTCCTTGGAGACGGTGACGCCGTCCTTGGTGACGGTGGGACCGCCGAAGCTCTTCTCGATGATGACGTTGCGGCCCGTGGGCCCGAGGGTGCTGCCGACCGCCTTGGCCAGCTTCTCGGCGCCCGCCAGCAGCTTCTTGCGCGCTTCGTCGGTGTACAGCAGTTGCTTTGCCATCGGATATTCGCTCCTGGGTCCGCCGTCCGGGGCTTCGCCTTCAACGTGACAGGAACACGGAAGGCGAAGCAGCGCGACGACGAACCGAAGGTTTGGGGTGCTACGAACCACGGCCTGCATGATGGATTGTCCGAGCCTGAGCGCCAAGCGAAGGGGGATTTT
>JAYSSW010001101.1:0-5454 GCA_043720335.1 Planctomycetia bacterium | reverse complement strand
ATTTCAATCTGCGATCGGAGATCCGCAATCTGCAATCCGAAGACCCCCACCAATCGCGTTGCTCATGGCGGGGCTTGGCAAGGTGGTCAATCCACCATCTCCTTCGGCTGCGGCAGGAAGAAGCACGCGACCGAGCCTACGGCGTAGACGAACAGCGCCACGATGGCCGACGCGGCGGCGAACTTGGCGGGGCCGGAGTCGCCGGGGATCAGCGACGTGACCGCAAGCTGGCTCGTCACCCAGGCGAACGACGTGCCGATGAGCCGACCGCCGATGTTGGCCGCGAAGCTCTCGCCGGTGCCCCGCAGATGCACCGGGTACGCGGTCGGCAGGTAGTTGCCCCAGAAGCTGAACTGCGCCACCGTCACCAGCCCCGCGAAGAAGATCCCCAGCGAGCACGTCGTGATCGGCAGCGATCCGAGACGCATGAAGTTCAGGTCGATCTCGAAGTACTTCACGTTCTCCACGCTGAGGAAGTACCAGAAGATGAGCGGCATCAGCACCAGCCCCGGCACCTGGAAGACGCGCAGCAGCCCGCGCCGGCTGACGATGTACACCGCGAGGAACGCCAGCAGGAACCGCCCCACCAGCCCGCCGATCTCCTGCACCTTCGTGTAGTCGCTGGCCAGCTTCTGCTCGGCCTGTTTCGTCAGCCCGACCTGGGCGCCCTTCGGCAGCGCGTCGAACGTCGCGGCGCGCTCCGCCTCCGGCAGCTTCGCCTGCTGTTTCTGGAAGATCTTCTCGGCGTACTCGCGCACGTCCTTCGTCAGCCCCGGCGCGATCTGCGGCAACTGCTGGATCGCCCCGAACGCCGCCCCGTAGCTGCACGCGAACATGATCATCGTCACGATCGTGACCCGGCGCAGCTCCGGCGAGAACAGCTCCATCAGGCTGGGCCGCTTCAGCGTCCCCGCGTCGCGCTTGCGCGCCCAGACGGGGCTTTCGGGCAGGAACGGGCGGATCAGCAGCAGCGGGATCGCCGGGATCAGCCCCGACATCAGCGTGTAGCGCCACGCCAGGGACGAATCCCTGCCTTGCGACACCTGGTCCACGATCCCGGTCAGCCACTCCGGGATCTGCACCGCCGGCAGCATCCGGCTCGCTTCCAGGTCGGTGGCCAGCGAGTTGGCGACCGCGACCAGCAGGCCGCCGATCGACGAGAACGCCTGCGTGTAGCCGAGCACCTTCTCGCGCTGGTGCGGGTTGGGAAACAGCTCGGCCAGCCACGCCACCGCCGCGACGAACTCGATGCAGACGCCGACGAAGGTGGTGGTGCGGAAGAGGAGCAGCATCCACGGGCCGGTGGCGAAGCCGGCGGCGAAGGCGGAGCAGGCGTAGAGGAGGATGCTCCAGGTGAGGACGCGGCGGCGGCCGAGGTAGTCGGTGAGGTAGCCGCCGAGCAGGCCGAACAGCCCGCCGAAGAAGGCGGGGAAGTAGAAGAGCCGGCCGAGCCAGACGTTGAACTCGGGGCTGCCCGGCGCGATGCCGAACTCGGTGAGCGCGGGGCGCAGGATCAAAGGCAGCATCAGCAGTTCGTAGATGTCGAAGGCGAAGCCGATCGACGCGATGATGAGGATGAGCCAGTGCGTGACGGTGAGTTTCTGCGGCTCAGGAAACGTGGGAGCTGGGGCGGGGGTGGGTTCGGCGGGGCCTGACACCGGCGTCTCCGATCGGATGAGCGGGGCGAGGTTGGAACGGGTCATGCGAACCGACGGGCGGCTTCGCTTGCCCGCATTCTACGGAATCGCCGCCGCGTCGCCTGCCTCTGGATTCGCGGCGCCTCGCCCCTACCATTTCCTGTATTCCCATCGTCCGCCTCCCGTCTCCCCTGTCAGAAAGAGCCTCGCATGGACCCCCTCAAGCCTCTGTCCGGCCTCGACCCCAGGGCCAAGGCGTTCTCCCTCTTCGACGAGTTCAAGAAGTTCGCCTTCAAAGGCAACGTCATCGATCTCGCCGTCGGCGTCATCATCGGCACCGCGTTCGGCAAGATCGTCGACTCGCTCGTCAGGCAGATCATCATGCCGCTCATCGCTGCCGTCATTCCCGGCGAGCAAGGCTACCTCGGTTGGAAGTTCACCGTCAACGGCTCCGACATCCTCGTCGGCCAGTTCCTCGGCGAAGTGGTCAACTTTCTCATCGTCGCGCTGGCGCTGTTCCTGTTCATCGTCAAGTTCCTCGGCTGGATCATGCGCGCGAAGAAGGAGGAGGCCGCCGCCGCCCCGCCGCCGCCGCCCACCAAGGACCAGGAACTGCTGTCGGAGATCCGCGACTTGCTGAAGTCGCAGGCGACGAAGTGAATCGCGCGCCAGCGCCGGCGAGGCCGGCGAAGCCGACGCCGCCGGCCACGCGCCCGTCTTCGCCGGACGGATACCACCTCCGCGTGCTCCTTCGTGGTTCCGGACATTTCCCGTTGATCCCGCGCGGGAATGCGGTATCGTGGCGGCGTCGCTCACCTTTGAAGGATGCCACGCCATGCTCCGCGCCGTCTGCCTGCTGCTCGCCCTCGCGCTGCCCGTCAACCTGTCCGCGCAGGAGGCGAAGGCGAAGGCGAAGCGGCCTCCCAACATCGTCCTCATCAACGTCGACGACCTCGGCTATGGCGACCTCGGCTGCTACGGCGCCAGGAAGATCCGCACGCCCAACCTCGACCGCATGGCCCAGCAGGGCGTGCGCTTCACCAGCTTCTACGTCGCGCAGCCGGTCTGCTCCGCGTCCCGCGCCGCGCTGCTCACCGGCAAGTACTCCAACCGCGCCGGCGTCCTCGGCGCCCTGGGGCCCGCCAGCAAGCAGGGCCTCGGCATGCACGCCTCCCTCGCCGCCGTCCTTCGCGCCGCCGGCTACGCCACCGCCGCCGTCGGCAAATGGCACCTCGGACACCTCCCCGAAAACCTCCCCACCCGCCACGGCTTCGACTCCTTCTACGGCCTCCCCTACTCCAACGACATGTGGCCCAAGCACCCCACCGCCAAATTCCCCGACCTCCCCCTCATCGACGGCGAGAAGACCATCGAACTCAACCCCGACCAGTCGAAGCTCACCACCGACTACACCGGCCGCGCGGTGAAGTTCATCGAGAAGAACCAGGACCGTCCGTTCTTCGTCTACCTCGCCCACAACATGCCGCACGTGCCGCTCTTCGTGTCGGAGCGGTTCAAGGGGAAGTCGGAGCAGGGGCTGTACGGCGACGTGGTGATGGAACTCGACTGGTCGGTCGGGCAGATCCTCGAAACGCTGCAGCGCCTCGGCCTCGACGACGACACGCTCGTCGTCTTCACGTCCGACAACGGGCCGTGGCTTTCGTACGGCCACCACGCCGGCTCGTCAGGCCCGCTCCGCGAGGGCAAGGCGACCACCTGGGAAGGAGGCGTCCGCGTCCCGTTCATCGCCCGCTGGCCCGGCAAGCTCCCCGCGGGCAAAACCGTCAACGAGCCGGCCATGACCATCGACCTGCTCCCCACCCTCGCCAAGCTCGCTGGCGCCAAGCTCCCCGCAGGCAAGCTCGACGGTATGGACGTGGGCGATCTCCTCTTCGCCAAGGACGGGGCGAAGTCGCCGCAGGAGGCCTACTTCTTCTACTGGAACCGCGAACTGCACGCCGTCCGCAGCGGCCCGTGGAAGCTCTACTTCCCACGCACCTACCCGACCCTGGCCGGCAGCACGCCCGGCAGCGACGGCCGGCCCGGCAAGTACCTCCAGGCCAAGTCCGGACTGGAACTGTACCACCTCGAAAACGACCTCGGCGAAACAACCAGCGTCGCCGCCCGCCACCCCGATACGGTCCGCCGCCTGGAAGCCCTCGCCGACCGCGTCCGCGCCGACCTCGGCGACTCGCTGACGATGAAGAAGTGATTGGCCGCACCGCGCCGCAGCACGGATTTCGCCCACTCACTCGCCGCGCTTCTGCGCGAACAGCCACGGCAGCAGCTCCGGCTCGGCGAACGCGGGTGACCACGAGTTGTGGCCCACCTTCGGGTACTCGGTGTAGCGGAGTGAGCGACAGGCGAAATTGGTTGCACACAATGGTATTCATTGCAGTTGAAGCCGAACGATCTAGCGGCAACGATCGTGCCGAGAATTATCTGCTTATGCGCAGGCACTTACCATGCCGCCCGTATCACCTGCCTTCTCTTGTGTGGGCAGCAGAATTTACTAAGTCAACCAGCCGTGTCGTGGAAATTGGTGTTGAAGCGGTTCGAGGAATAGGGTAACATGAATCAATAGAAAACCAACATTGACTGAATTTGCGCGAGATCCGGTGGTACTTCAGTTGTCTTCATCATCTCATTGTTAGCCAGCACCTCACAACAAACTCGACCTTTTGGAGTGACTGAAAATGGACATCATTTCCGTCATCAACTACAAGGGCGGCGTCGGAAAAACGACCACAACCGCAAATATAGCTGCACAGTTGGCATGGACCGGCAAGCGCGTGCTGCTCATCGATCTCGACCCTCAAGCGAGCTTGACATTCTCCTTCATTCGTCCCGAGGACTGGGAATCATCGCTTTCCGAAGCTCGCACCATCAAGCGATGGTTCGACACTGTGAGAGAAGGCGACGAAGTCGACATGAAGAGCCTTGTGTTCGAGGACATGAACGTAAATAAGGTGTTGCGGGGCAAGGGCCACCTCTCCTTGATTCCATCGCACCTGGGCCTAATCAATGTCGATCTGGAGCTTGCGACGCAGCTTGGCGGGGCCAGCATGTCCCAAGCGAAGCGCAACTATGTTCGAGTGCATCAGAGACTGGCGAAGGGCCTCGCCGATCTTGAGCCGGGCGCTTTCGACATCGTCCTAATTGACTGCCCGCCGAATTTCAACATTGTGACAAAAACGGCTATTGTCGCCAGTCACCAGATCCTTGTGCCGGCAAAACCGGACTATTTGTCGACGTTGGGTATTACTTATCTTCAAAGAAACCTGAACCAGCTCGTATCGGACTTCAACGAATACGCGGCAGCCGATGGCGGCGAAAAAGTGGGGAGCATCAGCCCTCGGATTCTCGGCGTGATTTTCACGATGGTACAGTTCTACTCGCAGATGCCTATCGCTGCGCACCGGGGATACATGAAACAGACTCGCAGCTTGGAAGGAGTACCAGTATTTGACAGCTATATCCGCGAGAACAAGACTGCGTTCGGTGAAGCTCCTGAAACGCTCCTGCCGGTCGTCCTCAAGCTGTACACAGGTCCCACACACCTGAACATTCAAAGCGAGCTTGAAGAAGTGACTCGGGAGTTCGAGAAGAGGTTGAATGACACTCATGCAAAGTAACAACTCCGAATCCGTTCGTTTGGCTTTCGTCGCGATGCTCCGCCACTGCGCGGATTTTCTTTCCGCGATGCCTTCCAATGAAGTGGATGCTTTTCTCAATGGCGAACTGGAACTTCGCCTCTCAGTGGCCGCGAAAAAACACGGCAAGGTGAAGAAGAAACCTTCGCCACCGCTGGATTTTG
>JAYSSW010001100.1:0-5458 GCA_043720335.1 Planctomycetia bacterium | reverse complement strand
GACGTTCGCTACACGACCTATGGCGAGATCGCTTACGGTCTAGGACGCGGATCAGGTTCCGGTCTCTCCGGGCCGCTGCTGGCCCCTGGCAAGCATTTCGAAGTGAAGATCAACTTGTCGATGATCTTCGATTTGACGATGACCGATGACTACACGCTGTCCGTGCGTCGCAGAGTGCGATTGTCGGACAAGACGTTTGAACTTGCGGTTGAAAGTCTCAGGTTCACGGTGATTCACGACTTTGCTTGGTAGCGGATGGAATCGGCTCGACATCGCCGACCGCCGCTGGGTCAAGACTTTCGACGGCTGCCGTCGGAGCGAGTCGCGGGGGCTTCGGCCGTTTCCCGCGGAGGGGACGAAGTCCGCTTCCGTGCCGTGTTCGCGGACGGTATGCTGGAGGGATCGCCGACAGGGAGAAGGAGCCGCCATGCCTGCCACGCTGGAATCGCTGGGGATCGACCGGATGACGGTGGACGAGCGGCTGCGCTTGATCGAACTGATCTGGGACAGCCTGCCGGACACGGTGGGGCGGAGCGACGTGCATGAGTGGCACCTCGCCGAGCTGGAGAACCGCCGTTCCGCCGCAGCCGCCCAGCCTGGCGTCGGCAGGCCGTGGCGCGAGGTGCTGGCGGAACTGGGAGCGAAGGAATGATCTTTTCGGTCATCCTCCGGTCCGAGGCGGAAGCGGATGTTCGCGAAACATTCGACGAGTTGGAAACGGTCAAGCCGGGCTTGGGCGGGCGATTTGTCGCCCAGCTTGAGGTCGTGCTGGACCGGATCGAGCGCATGCCGGAGATGTACGGCGTGCTTTGGCAGGACGTGCGCGCCGCACGACTGAAACGCATGCGGCATGTCGTCTACTACGTCGTCTTCGCAGATCGGGTTGAAGTGCTCGCCGTCCTCCACGGTTCTTGCGATTCGTCGGCATGGCGCTCGCGCGTTTGAATCATGGATTCTTGCCACCAACGAACAAACCCCGGCGTCGTTTCGCACGACGCCGGGGCCTGCTGTGATATTTCATCTCACGTCCACGCTACCGCAGCGACACCTTGGACGCGGCTTCCAGGGCGGGGTACGCCTTCAGCACCTCGGCCAAACTCCGCGTGTAGTCGGCGGGGACGCCCTCGAAGGCGCGGATCTTCCACATGCCCATCATCTCGCGGCCGATGTCGGACGTGTGGGCGTTCTGCAGGCCCGTGCGGAACTTCGTCAGCGTCGCCTCGTCCAGCGTGCCGCGCTTGTAGGCGATCACCGCCGGCGGGAACGGCTCGGACTGCGCCAGCACCTTCAGTTTGGCGAACAGGCCGGGCTTCAAATCCTTGTAGAAGTCGATGGCGAGCGTGTCGAGCAGCGCCGCCTGCACCTTGCCGGCGCAGAGGTCGTCGAACGCGGTCTCGACGTTCGCCGACGCGACGAGGTTGCCGAAGAACACCTTGGGGGCGACGGCGCCGCACGCTTTGTCGAGGAACAGGCGGCAGTGCTCCTTGGTGCGTTTGGGGACCGCGATGTCCTTGCCTTTCAGGTCGGCCAGCGTGGCCAGGTTGTTGTCCTTCTTCACCAGCACCAGGGCGCGCAGCTCGCTGCTCTTGCTGACGGCGACCATGAGCGGGACGAGGTCGGCGTGCTTCCGCTGCACCCAGGCGAACTCGAAGCTGTGGAAGACGCCGAGCTGGAGCTGCTTGTCGTCGATCTGCTTGGCCACGTCGAATGCGTCGCCGCCGATGACGAGCTTGCCGTCGAGCTGGGTGGCGTGCTTCATGACGGCGCCGAACGGCTCGGTGACGAGATCGACGAAGACCTTGGGCACGTCGGTGAAGAAGCTGCGCACCATGCCGATGCGGATGGGAGTGTTGTTGCTGTTGTTGTTGCCGGCGTGCAGTGCGCCGCCGAGAAGACATGCGGCGAGCGCAGCGAGGGCCAAGCCTGGAATCGTCCGAGGGGCCATGGGGGAATCCTTCGACGTGAGGTTGCGGGGGCGGAATCAAGGTGCGAGAAGGGATGAAAAACCCCGCCGGAACGGCAGCTTCCCGGCGGGGATGGATCGACGTGCGACTAGCGCTTTTCCGGGACGATCATCTCGGTCGAGGACGGGACCGGCGGGAAGATGAGGAACCCGCCGGCGGTGGCGCGTTCGATGGTCGCCAGGGCGAGGGCGTGCTGGTAGACGGCCTCGTTGTACTGGGCCTTCACCTGGTCCACGAGCGTGGCGGCACGCAGGTACTCGTCGCCGCTGGCGTTCCCCTCGTTGAAGCGATCCTCGACCTTGGCGGTGAAGTCGGTGGCCTTCTTGACGAGCGAGGCGTAGCGGGCCGCCTTCTCGCCGGCCTCCTGCCATTTCAGGTAGGCGTTGTCGATCTCAAGCGCGATGAGGTTGTGCGTTTTGCTGACGACGGCCGACGCGCGGGCGTGGAACTGCATCGCGTGCTCGACGCGGTCGTCCCTGCGGCCGAAGATGACCGTTGGGATCTCGACGTCGATGGCGCCGGGGCGGTAGTCGCCGTTGCTGGTTCCCTGCGGGATCTGCTTGGAGTGGACGTCGGCGCCGGCGGCGAAGGTGCGGCGCTGGTAGCCGCCGAAGAGCCCCTTGCCCTGCGCGATCGTCTCAAGGTAGAAGATCTGGTTGGCGGTGTTCGCCTGCAGCATCTCGCTGCGCTGGGCTAGGCCGAGCGCGATCAGCTCGTCCTTGTTGAGCGACTTGCCCGGCTCGGGCAGCGGCGCGTCGACCAGCAGGATCGGGTAGCCGGGGCCGACGCCGATCGCTTCGCGGATCGCGCCGATCGCCTTCAACTCGCCCGCCTTCACCTCGGCCTGCTTCGCCTGCAGCTGCTCCATGCTGATGTCGATGAACTGCAGGTCGAGCTTCGTCACCTTCACGGCTTCGCCGGAGTTGACGAGCTGGTCGGCTCGCTTGCGCGCCTTGGTCAGCTTGGCGAGCACGCCGTCGAGGATCTGCCCCTGCTGGCGGACGTAGAGGACCGAGAAGTAGTTGCGGGTGACGGCGTAGCGCGTCTCCCATTCGGTCTGGGCGATGCCCGCCTGCGCGATGGTGACGCCCAGGCACGCCTGCTGCTCGCGGATGCGGTAGTCGGGCGTGATGAGGCGGGGCAGGACCATGTTGCCGAGGGCGCGCTGTCCGCTCTGGGCGGCGGCGAGGCTGGCGCGGGCGGCGGCCAGCGCGGGCTGCTTCTGGTAGCCCAGCTGGATCGCCTGGTCCAGCGTCAGCGGCGAAATCTCGACCGTTTTCGCCGGCGCGGGCAGCACCTGCTCCGGCTGGGCCGGCTGCACCTGCACGGCCTGCACCAGCTGGTCGGGCATCTGCACCTTGTCCTGCGAATACGACGGCGCGGCTCCCATGCCTGCCCAGAATGCCCCCGCCACGCACGCACGCATCGCCAAGCGGGGCAGCGACCAGGATCGACGTTCCATGTTTTCGTTCCTCGACATACGGAGGTCGTTCGAGGCGTGGGCGGTCCCTGCCTCTGGATGGCGCGTCCTTGCGTGGTTGAACAGTCCGTTGTCTAATTTCCATCGTCCTCCCCGACGCTTCGCTGCACGCCAAATCAGCCGATTCCTCCAGGTCTCCGCAAAAATCGCTCCCCCTTTTCGCTTTGCATCGACTGGGCAAATGAGGCAGCGGGCAGCGGGCGGCTGGCGGCGCGCAGAAAAAAACGGCGGGGACATGCCCCGCCGCTTTCATGGGCAGATCACACTCGATCAGGAACAAGACTCGGCAGCAGACGCCACACCAACCCTGAGCGCAAGCGAGGGGATCGCCGGAAGTCTCGCGGAACGAGGATTTTCGGCAAGCGTGTTTTCCTGCGATCCCCTCGCTTGCGCTCAGGGTTAGTGTGAGCGCGAAGGATTCATCCCATACCGTCTTGAAACCGTCGCTCAATCGATCGCGAAGAACCGCGTCAGGCGGCGCTGCGTGAAGTGTGCGGCTGCGCCATCCAGCACGCGCGGCGCGTCGCACCGGGCGAGGCTTTCGAGGTGGTCGAGGGCGGCGCGGCCGGCGCGGAGCTGCATGCGGCGCACCAGCGGGTAGCCGAGCCGCGCGAGCAGTGTGCCGGGCCGCGACCACGACCGCAGCGCGACCCGCACCTGGCCCGACTTCAAGTTCTTTTCCACGCAGAAGACTTCCTCGCCCAGTTCGGGATGGCCGGCGAGGGTGCGGAAGATGAAGCCGGCCCGCCACAGGTCCCCTTCGACTCGCTCGAACCGCTCGATGACGCGCGACGCGAAGAAAACATCAACGCCGGGCAGGAAGTGGTAGCGCACGCCGACCGCGTCGCCGACTTGCACCGGATGCCGCCGCGTCACTGGCGTCACCATCTCCGGCGGAAACACGTCGAAGCGCAGGATCGCGTCGGCCAGGCGGCGGCAGGTTTCCTCGGGCGGGCCGGCGGATTCCCAGGCGACGACGCGCTCGTGGTTGTCGCGGTTGTCGCGCTCGCGCGGGCCGGCTTCGACGCCGTGAGAGAAAGGACGGCTTTCCCACGGGGTCAGGTCCGCCGAGCCGAGATTCGCAAGCAGCCAGTTCATGACGAGACCTCCATCGGGGAGCGCGAAAGGTTCCAGCCAAGCAGGGCGGGCAGCAGGAAGCCGAGCGACTGCAAACTGCCATGCCAGCGGAGCATCAACGGGATGTCGAGCCAGGGCGTTTCGAGGAACGCCCCGGTCGCGTAGACCACGGCCAAACCCATCGCCGTTGCCAGGGCGATACTGGAAAGGACGATCAACGCGCGCGGCAGGTTCGCCTGCGTGCGCATCGCAGCGAGTGCTTGCGCGACGGCGAAGGGCCAGCACGCCAAAGCGAACAGCCAGGCCGCCGCCAGTTCCGGCCAGCGGACGCCGAACGCCGACAGCGTGATGCCTGCTGCGACGAACGGCACGCCGAGCACCACCGCCCAGGCGATCGGTTTCATCGCAGGCGAGGGCAGCCTACGCATCGCCTGGTCGATCACCAACGGCAGCAGGAAGCCGGCGTAATGGAAGTGGACGGCGGTCGCCTGCACGATGACGTGGCTGTAGTCGAGGGGCCGCACGCCGAGCCGGGCCAGCACCAGCCAGCCGACGCCGACCAGCAGATAGAGCCGGGCCACGAGCGGGAAGAGATTCCGCGTGCGCCAAAGCCGAGGCCCGTCGCGCACCACCAATGTGATGGCGAAGGCGGCCCAGGGGAGCGTGCAGGCGGCGGACGCGGCGCCTTGGTCGAAGAGGAACGCGGGGAGGAGCAGCAGCGCCGCCGCCGCAGCGAACAGCCGCAGGGCGAGCGGCCATTGGATCTCGTCAAGTCGGAACACGAGCGGGAACAGCACCAGGGGCGCGAACAGCACGAAGCTGGCCGACCAGCCCGGCTGCACCATCGCCACAAAGGGCAGCCAGACCGCCAGCCCCAGCCCCGGCGTCAGCCAGCCGCGAGCGCGAAGCAAAGGGACCGTCGCGTTCATCGTGCGCC
>JAYSSW010001099.1:0-5460 GCA_043720335.1 Planctomycetia bacterium | reverse complement strand
CGCGCTGGGGAGGCGGAAGCCGTGCTCGACCAGCGTCGTCTTGCGGCTGTGGTCGCCGGCGAACATGGCGCGGAGCTGCGGCAGCGTGGCGTGCGACTCGTCGACCACCATCAGCAGGTCGGGCGGGAAGAAGTCGATGAGCGTGTAGGGCGGCTCGCCGGCGGCCTTGCCGCTGAACCAGCGGGCGTAGTTCTCGATGCCGGGGCAGTGGCCGACCTCGAGCATCATCTCCAGGTCGAAGCGGGTGCGGGCTTGCAGGCGCTGCGCTTCCAGCAGCTTGCCTTGCTCGCGGAAGACGCCGAGCCGGTCGTTCAGCTCCTTCTCGATGCCTTCGACCGCCTCCTTGATGCGGTTCTCCGGCGTGACGAAGTGCTTGGCCGGGAAGATGTGCATCTCGTCCAACGATTTCGTTGTGGCTCCGGTGAGCGGGTCGATGATCGACAGCGCGTCGATCTCGTCGCCGAACAGCTCGATGCGCAGGCCGAATTCCTCATAGGCGGGATAGACCTCGATCACGTCGCCGCGCACGCGGAAACGGCCTCGCTCGAAGGCGGTGTCGTTGCGCTGGTACTGGATGTCGACGAGGCGGAAGAGAAGGTCGCGCTGGTCGACCTGGTCGCCTTTCTTGAGGTGGATCATCATGCGCTGGTAGTCGCTGGGCGAGCCGAGGCCGTAGATGCACGAGACGCTGGCGACGATGATGCAGTCCTTGCGGCTGACGAGGGCGCTGGTGGAGGCGAGGCGGAGTCGGTCGATGTTCTCGTTGATGAGGGCGTCTTTTTCGATGTAGATGTCGCGCTGCGGGATGTAGGCTTCGGGCTGGTAGTAGTCGTAGTAGCTGACGAAGTAGTGGACGGCGTTGTGGGGGAAGAAGGCCTTGAACTCGTTGTAGAGCTGGGCGGCGAGGGTCTTGTTGTGGGAGAGGACGAGGGTCGGCCTGCCGAGTTTGGCGATGACGTGGGCGGCGGTGAAGGTCTTGCCGGTGCCGGTGGCGCCGAGGAGGACCTGGCGGTTCTGCCCGGCGAGGAAGCCGGAGCAGAGCTTGTCGATGGCGTGGGGCTGGTCGCCGGCCGGCTGGAAGGGGCTGACCACCTGAAGCTGCGCCGCCATGCGGGGACTCCGATCAAGGAAGTGACAACCGCCAAACGGTCAGCATAGCACAGACCGCCGCCTCGGTGGAGGTGCGTTGCGGGAGGGAACGGAAGCGCAGCGCCATATAGCCCCCGGCTCGCCGGGGGTACGACGCAATTCACGTCAGGTTGCAGGTTGACGTGCGACGGGCTTCGCTTCAGCGTCGCGCAGCTTCTCGATGCCGAAGTGTGCGAACACTCGCACTTTCGGCGAAGCGTGGTTCACCAGCGATTGCAGCACAGGCAGTACGGCGGGGTCGTCGCCAGCGAGAAGCGGCGGCGACAGAAGGGTCGAAGACGCCGTCATTGGTCTTTTTGGCATTCCGCGATTCACAAAGGTACGATGAAAAGTTTCCTTGGCCTGGTCCCAAAGCGTACTCCGCGACATTGTGCCAAAAGCGAGTTTGTCCGATGGATCGTTTTCCAATTCGTCGAAGTCGGGGAATTGCGTTTTTCTGTCGCCGCGAACGCAAGCCCACACGCACCACGGCTCCCACTGCTCCGCCCACCATGACGCTGGTC
This sequence comes from Planctomycetia bacterium, assembly GCA_043720335.1. Taxonomy (GTDB): domain Bacteria; phylum Planctomycetota; class Planctomycetia; order Gemmatales; family Gemmataceae; genus JAYSSW01. The sequence goes on along the minus strand of JAYSSW010001099.1, from coordinate 3,808 downwards.
GGCCGTCGTAGAACGGCTCACCTTGCAGCACGCCGCGCACGCAGCGTGTCGGCTCGAACCACGCCCCCAGCAGCGCGACGGCCAGCAGCAGCGACAGCCAAAGCTTCTTGCGTTTCATGGCAGCGGCTCCTTCGCGGCGCGGATCTTCTCGATGCCGTAGCGGGCGAACACGCGTACCTTCGGCGATACATGGTTCTCCAGCGATTCCAGCACCGGCAGCGCCGCGGGGTCGTCGCCCGCCAGCAGGGGCGGCGTGACGCGCTCCGCCGTTTCAACGATCTTGGCACGCCCCGGAGGCGTTTTCCGCTTCAGAACCGCACGCTGATAAAGATCGCTGATGCGGTCCCAAAGGGGCACCGGAGCGAGTTGGCCGAAACCCAGGTTGTCTGCCGGGTTGTCCGCCAATTCTGCCGGGTCGGGAGAGAAGACAAGGACGTTTCCATGCCAACCGTGGGTCACGCACCAATGCTCCCACTCCGCCGCCCAATACGACGCGGGCCTGCCCTGATGGAACGGCTCGCTGGCCAGTACGCCGCGCACGCAGCGTGTCGGCTCGAACCACGCGGCCAGCAGCGCGACGACCAGCAGCAGCGACAGCCAAAGCTTCTTGCGTTTCATGGCGGCGCTCGCTCAGGGGACCAGGGGCACGACGGTGATGCTGAAATATTGGGCGAGTAGCGGAAATTGGTTTCCCCGTTTAGCGCCCGCATGAGTGTGGCCTGCACAGCATCCCATCGCCGTGTCCTGGTTTGGATCGTGCGATCTTCATCCCGCTCGACCGCGCGGGCGCTAAACGGGGACAGCTCCACCTACGACTGCTTTACAACAGCACGTTCGTGTCCACGAACACACGGTCAACGGCCATCGTCGTCATAGAGGTCCTCCCGGCGCAGGCTCAGTCCTTCGGGCCAGGCCCCCACGTCGATGCGAGGCAGCTGCGACACGAGGTCGGCGGCCGGCGCGGCGGGGGGGGGCGTCGATCACTACCACCACCCGGCGCGGGCCTTCCGCGATGTCGGCGGGCAGCCGGATCGACACGCACCGGTCCGGGCCCACCACCACCGTCGCTTCGATCGTTCGCATCGCGTTCCCTCCCTCGTCCGATTCGCCCCGCGTCCAGCATAGCGTCGTGAAGCGCGTGCCGTCAATGCGGCGAGCGTTCACGGCACCTGCGTATCGCGGAGTCTTTGGATGCCATGTCTCGCGAACAGCCGCACCTTGGCGGACGTGTCGTTTTCGAGCCGTTGCAGCACCGGCAGGGCGGCGGGGTCGTCGCCCGACAGCAGCGGCGGCTGGGCGTTCAGGCGGATCAGCAGGAGCGGCGCGGCGACGGCGTTGGGCCGGAACGCGGCATTGAGCTTCTTCTCGAACCGCTCCCACAGCGTCGGCGTGTACTGGCGGTAGAACCCGCAGTCCTTGGTGTTCACCAGCGTCCAGCGGTCGTATTCCATCGGCACGTCCTCCGCAGCGCCAGCCATCGGAACAATCAGCCATCGCTCCCATTCCGCCGCCCAGTACGACGCGGGCCAGCCACCGTGGAACGGCTCGCCAGCCAGCACGCCGCGAACGCTGCGCGTCGGCTCGAACCACGCGGCCAGCAGCGCGGCGACCAGCAGCAGCGACAGCCAGAGTTTCTTGCGTTTCATGGCGGCAGTCCTTGGGATTGAGTCACGGCGCATGCGCGTCGCGGAGTCTTTGGATGCCGTACCGCGCGATGAGGCGAACCTTCGGCGATTCGTGACGTGCCAGCACTTGCAGAACGGGCAGGGCGGCGGGGTCGTCGCCACGCAGGAGAGGCTGCGCATTCACGTCGATGATTCGAAAGGAACCCCATACCGGTCTCGCCTTGCCATGAAAGACACGGTTGAACACTGCTTTGAATTCCCCCCAAGCCGACTTGCCGATGTCGCGGTCGTCCCAGATGGGAAATCTGCCGTTCCTGTTGAACGATTGCGGAGCTGGCCCATCGGGTCCTTCGGGGACCGCAACACTCCAATGGTCCCACTCCGCCGCCCAGTACGACGCGGGCCTGCCGTCGTGGAACGGCTCGCCAGCCAGCACGCCGCGCACGCAGCGCGTCGGCTCGAACCACGCGGCCAAGCCGGCGACAACCAGCAGCACCGCAACGACGAACCAGCGCTTCTTGCGTTTCATGGCGGCGGTCCTGGAGATGGAATCACGGGGCCTGCGCGTCGCGGAGATGCTTAGCGCTGCTGCGGGCCAACAGCCGCACCTTGGCGGATTCGTGGCGCTGCAGCGCTTCCAGCACCGGCAGCGCGGCGGGGTCGGTGCCCCACAGCAGCGGGGGGGTGCCTTGCTCGCCCAACATTTCCACCCAGACCAGCCCGGCAGCCGCGTTGGGGCGGAACACCGCGTTGAACTTTTCCTCGAACCACTGCCGCGGCGTCAACGTGGGCGGACGAAAGAAAAGGCAGTGCTCGACGCGATCCAGCGGCCAGCGGTCGTAGTCCGGGTTGCCTTCCGCCAATCCGCGCAGCGGCATGATCCGCCACGGTTCCCATTCCTGCGCCCACCACGACGCGGGCCTGCCGCCGTGGAACGGCTCGCCGCGCAGCACGCCGCGCACGCAGCGCGTCGGCTCGAACCATGCGGCCAACAGCGCGACAACCAGCAGCACCACAACGACGAACCAGCGCTTCCAGCGGCGGCGCGGCGGGGTCAGCGGCGTCTCTTCCAGCGGCGGGGCTTGGGGCGGCATTGGTACCACCAGAAAAGTTCGATGAGCCTGCGGATCGCCCTGGTTCCGGCGAGGGCGCCGATCAGCGTTCCCAAGCATCCCGTGACCATGGGGCGTCGCTCCCGGCGTGTCGTTGATTCTACCTCCAGGACGCGCGTGGTGTCGAGATGTGACCGGAGCGAGGGGGGAGATTCGCCTTTGCTTGGCTGCTACGCCGTTTGCGTGCGGTCGTCGAGGTTGAAGTGGAAGCGCGTCAGGAAGTAGTCGCGCGTGTGCTGGGCCAGCGACTGCTTCCACGCGGGGACCAGGCCGGCCAGCTCCCTGCGGATCAGCACGCCGGTGTGCGGGACGAACGTCTTCAGGATGAAGTGGAAGTGCGTCGGCGAATGGTCGAAGTCGTGCTGCTGCCAGCCGTAGCCCTGGTCCTCGGCGTCGTGGTAGGCGACCAGGTCGAAGCGCGGGTGCAGCGCCGCCAGCGTGTGCGAGCGCAGGCCGGAGACGTGGTCGATGAACAGCAGGTCGAGTTTCGGATGGCCGGCCAGCACCGCTTCGTAGTGGCGGACGGCTTCGTCCTTCGCGGCCTGCGGGATCTCGCGGTAGCGGGTGCGCTCGTTGAACGCGAAGCGGTGGTGCAGCAGCGTGAAGTGCTGCCGCTGCGGGATCGTGCGGCGCATCTCCGCGACCCATTTCTCGTTGGTCTCGATGGAGACGAGTTCCTTCACGCTGCGGTGGAACAACGCGGTGCTGTGCAGGCCGGCGCCGAGTTCGAGGACGCCGTGCGGCTGGAACACGTCGAGCAGCGAGCGCAGCACCGGCAGATGGGTGCCGTACTCGAAGGAGCGGTCGTCGACCCAGTGCTTGGGCGACTTGCGGAACTTGAGCCATTGGAGCCAGGCCATGACCGATCCTCCCTGCCGAAGGCGACGAATGCGCTGATTATCGTCATTCCGCCGCGCAGAAAACAGAGCAATCTCGGCTTCCCCTGAGCCCGAAGCGCCAAGCGAGGCAGCACACGCAGCGGTAAGGGCGCCGGCGTCCCCCGTTGGCCGATGCGCCACGCGGAACCGCTTTCGCAGCGCGAGTCGCCCTCTTGCTTCTCAAGGAGCTGCC
>JAYSSW010001098.1:0-2567 GCA_043720335.1 Planctomycetia bacterium | reverse complement strand
GACCTCCTCGGCGGAGAGAGGCTCGGAGACCTCCAGTTCCAGCACCTCGCGCAGGCCGACCAGCCCCAGGGCGAGCGACTGCGCGAACCACATGCGCGGGCGGGGGTTGAACCCCTGCGAGCGCGGCACGGGGAGGCGGGCGCGGCGGAACATGCGCTCGAAGCAGTGCATGAGGTCGTGGTGGCTGACGAGACGAAGATCCCCCGCTTTCTGGAAGCGGAAGCGGACCTTGGCGCGGAAGGGAGGTTCGGGGGCGTCCACGGGAGGACGCACAGTTTCAGGGGTCATGCCGGGCAGCTCCTGGCGAGAGGCGACGCGACAGCGCGCTTCTCGCGGCCAGGAATCCTCGCCGGCAGGGCGGAAAGGGGGACGGGTGAACGGAGCAGGGAGGGGGCTCAGGAAGGGCGCCGACGGGCGGAACGCTTGCGGGCGGAAACGAGGAAGCCGGCGCCGGGGAGGCGGGGCGGTTTCCTGGTGTCGGCCTTGTCAGGCGCTGCGCATGGGGTTGGCTTGCTTCCTGTCGCGGCGCCGCAACGTTGTCGTTGGGGCGTGGCCGCGTTCCCTGAACCGCTTCCCGGGTCTCTCAACCGAGCACTTCGGGGAGGATTCGGCGGGTTTTATCCCGCAGGTAGTTGTTCACGTCGCGGGCCGTTTCGAGGCGGAGCGCTTCGCGGGCAACGTCTTTGGCTTCTTCGATGGTCACGGACCGGATGACCTTTTTGATCTCCGGCAGGCTCTGGGGGGTTGCGCTGAACTGGCGCAGCCCCATGCCCAATAATACCATTGTATAAAGTGGATCGCCACTCATCTCGCCACAAACGCAAACTTCGATGCCTTGCTCGGTCCCGGCGCGGATCACCGAGTCGAGCAGCCGCAGCACCGACGGGTCGCCGGCGTTGTACAGCCCGGCCACGTTCTCGTTGGTCCGGTCGGCGGCGAGCGTGTACTGGATCAGGTCGTTGGTCCCGATCGAGAAGAAGTTGACCTCGCGGGCCATCTCGCGCGCCATGATCGCCGCCGACGGGACTTCGATCATCGTGCCGATCGGCATGGTGCGGTTGAACGGGTGCTTGTCCTCCTCCAGTTCCTCCTTGACGTCGCCGAGCAGCATGCGGCACTGGCGCAGCTCGTACAAGGTGCTGACCATCGGGAACATGATGCGCACGTCGCCGTGCACGCTAGCCCGCAATATCGCGCGCATCTGCGTTCGGAACAAGGGGAGATTCCGCAAGCACAACCGGACACTGCGGACGCCGAGGCACGGGTTGCGCTCCTCGAACTGCTTGTCGGGGGGGCCGAACATCTTGTCGGCGCCGAGGTCGAGCGTGCGAATGACCACGGGCTTGTTCGGCCCCAGCGTGTGCAGCACGGTGCGGTACGCCTCGTACTGCTCCTCCTCGGTCGGGTCGGTCGTCTTGTTGAGGTACAGGAATTCCGTGCGGTACAGCCCGACGCCGTCGGCGCCGCGCTCCAGGCAGTGCTGCGCCTCGTGCGGGAACTCGATGTTCCCCATCAGCGCCACGCGGACGCCGTCACGGGTGATGGCGGGCAGGTCGCGCAGCTCGCCCAGCTGCGTGGTGCGGCGGGTGTGGACCGCGCGCGTCTCCTCGTAGCGGCTGCGGGTGTCGTCGTCGGGGTTGAGGATCAGCAGCCCGCGGTTGCCGTCGACGATCACCTCGTCGGCGCCGGAGATGTCGGTGAGGAACCGCCCCAGCCCGACGACGGCGGGGATCTCCAGCACGCCGGCCATGATGGCGGTGTGGCTGGCGCGGCCGCCCGCCTCGGTGGCGAAGGCGTGCACCATCCTCGGTTCGAGCGACGCCGTCTCGCTGGGGGTCAGGTCGTGCGCCAGGACGATCACCGGCTCGGTGATGTCCTGCATCATCTGGACTTCCGTGCCCAGCAGGTGCTTGAGGATCGACTTCTCGATGTCGAACAGGTCGCTGGAGCGGGTGCTGAACAGCGGCTGGTCCAGGCTCTGCAGCGCCTTGATGTGCCGGCGCATCACGCGGCTGACGGCGTAGGCGGCGGAGTGGCTTTTCTGCGCGATGTGCAGCTCGATCTCGCGGATCAGCTCCGGGTCCTCGATCAGCATCGCGTGGGCGGCGAAGATCGCCCCGTACTTGCGCCCCAGCTTCTCGGTGATCGTCTTCTGGTTGTCGCGCGACTCGGCGACGGCGGCGAGCAGGGCCTGCTTGAGCAGGTCCAGCTCGGCCTGGATCTTGTCTTTGGGGATGCTGCGGCGGGGAATGCGGAAGCCCTCGGTGTCGACCACCAGGGCCAGTCCGATCGCCACGCCGGGAGAGACGGCGATGCCGCGCTTGATTTCCATGCCGAGTTCCGATGCCGGGAGCAGCAGTCAGGGAGCAGTGGTCAGTTGGCAGCAGTCAGTGGACAGGAAACGGAAGAACAACTACATGGTTGGAGCCGCGATGGGCATCCCTCTCCCCTCCGGGGAGAGGGACCGAGGGTGAGGGGTTCTCCCACGCCAGGGACCATCCAAATCCCGGCGAACGGCCTGCGTAAGCTGGCCGGTTGAACTTTCAACGATTGCGAGGTTCCACCAG
>JAYSSW010001097.1:0-2567 GCA_043720335.1 Planctomycetia bacterium | reverse complement strand
TATTCCACCAGCGTGCCGACCGGCTGCCCGGCCACGGCGCGCTCGATGTTCCCTTCCTTCTTGAAATTGAAGACCAGGATCGGCAGCTTCGCCTCGCCGCACTGGTGGAAGGCGTCGGCGTCCATCACCTTCAGCCGCTTGTTCTGCACCTCGGCGTGGGTCAGCCGCTCGAAGCGGACCGCGTGCGGGTTGATCTCCGGGTCCTCGGAGTAGATGCCGTCCACCTTCGTCGCTTTCAGCAGGATGTCGACCTCCAGCTCGCGCGCCCGCAGGGCGGCGGCGGTGTCGGTCGTGACGAACGGGTTGCCCGTTCCCCCGGCGAGGATGACGACGCGCTTCTTCTCCAGGTGCCGGATCGCGCGGCGCTGGATGTAAGGCTCGGCGACGGTGTCCATCTTGACGGCGGTCTGCAAGCGCGTCTCGATCTTCATGTTGTTCTCGAGGACGCTGAGCAGGGCCAGGCCGTTCAGCACGGTGGCGACCATGCCCATGTAGTGGGCGGTCGACTCCTTGATGATGGCCCCGCCGGCGCTGAACTGGGCGCCGCGGATGAGGTTGCCCCCGCCGATCACGACCGCGATCTCAACCCCCTTGAGATGGATGCGCTTGATCTGCTCGGCGACCTTGATGGTCTCGTCGAGGCTGATGCCGCTCTTGCCCGACTGCCCGAACACCTCGCCGCTCAGCTTGAGAAGGATGCGCTTGTACTTCGGCTTCAGGGGATCGAAATTGTCATTCATGCAGTGGTCCGTGTCAGGGGTGTTCGCCGTTCGCCGCGTCCGGGGCATTATAGAAGCAGCGGCGCCGAGGCCAATCGTTCTTGCCCGGCGGTCAGATCGTCAGCGCCCGGTCGCGGGCGGCGATCAGCCAGCGGTCGACGACCTGGCCGTCCTCGACGACGTAGGCGAACTGGTGCAGCGCACTGGTCGGACAGATGTGCGTCGGCAGCGCGTAGGCCACGTCGCCCGGCTGGTACTGCTCCGCGTGCGGCGTCTCGATGACGAGATGCTCCTCGTTGTGCAGCACCGCCTTGGAGTCGGGCATGTCGAGCATGACGCAGCGCGAGCCGGCCGGCGGGTCGCTCGCCACCGCTTTGTAGCCGAGGTCGAACGTCACTCGGTCGGTCGTCGGCCTGCTGATGACGCGGGTGAGCAGCAGCGCCGCCTTGCCGAAGTCGTCCATGTCGAGGTAGCGGTTGCCGTAGCCGGCGTCGTTCAACACGCACGTCCCCGGCGAGCATTCCGCGCCGGGCAGGTCGAGCTTCGCGTAGACCGGGAACGTCGGGGTGCCGCCGAACACGATGCGCGGGATGGGCAGGCCGGCGCGCTCGAGATTCGCGACCAGCTCCATCACCGGAACCATCAGGCTTTTCACCGCCGCTTCGCGTTCCGAGAGCGCGTTCTGGTGGTTGTGGCCGTCGTAGACGTGCAGGCCGCCAGGTCGCACGCCGGGCAGCTGGTCGAGGAGCTGGTAGAGCTGCTCCGCGCGCGGCCCCGCCGCGATGCCGGTGCGGTGCTGCCCCACGTCGAGGTCGAGCAGCACCTCCGCCTGCACTCCCATCTTGTTGAGCGTGTGGGCGAGCTGGAAGATGCCCAGCTCGTGGTCGGCGACGACGGAGAAGCGCGTGCCGGGATAGGTGCGGATCAGCTTGGCGAAGCGCATCGTGTTGGGGCCGACCATCGGGTAGGCGAGCAGCACGTCGGGCGCGTCGCACTGGGCGACCATCTCCGCCTCGGCGATGGTGGCGCACTTGAACTTGCGGATGCCCGCTTCCAGCTGCATGCGGACGATCTCGCGCGTCTTGTGCGTCTTGACGTGGGGCCGCAGCCGGTCGGGCGAGCCGACGCGCTGGATCAGGCTTTCGAGGTTGCGGCGGATGACCGCGCGGTAGAAGAGCAGGCCGGGGCTGTTGACGTCGTCGGGGTTGTTGAGAACGTGGTCCGTGTTCATGCTCAGTCCTCGGAGGGTTTCTTGCGGCCCCGCTTCGTCTCGCCGCGCTGCCTCTTCGTCTCCAGCCTTCGCCGTTTCGACGAGCGCGACGGCCTGGTCGCCTTGCGCGCCTTCGGCACGAACAGCGCTTGCACGATGATGGCCCGCAGCTTCTCCAGGCAGTCGTCGCGGTTGCGGTCCTGGTCGCGATACCTCTGCGACGTGATGACCAGCTCGCCTTCGATCGTGAAGTAGCGCTTGTGCTGCAGCGCGAGCCGGATCTTCACCTCGTCGGGAACGGCGGTGGACTTGGCGAGGTCGAAGCGCAGCAGCGCTTTCGACGCGACCTTGTTCACGTTCTGGCCCCCCGGCCCGCCGGAGCGCGCGAAGGTCCAGGTGAACTCCGTCTCCAGGATCTGAATCTGCTCGTTGACGATGAACATGGCCGCTGTCCGATGCCTGCGAAAAACCGTGCCTGCCGCGTCCGGACGATTTTAGGGAAGCGAGCCGAAGGTAAGCCAAAACTTCGCGGACCGCGAGGGAAATCTGCAAACGAAGCCCTGAGCCCGAAGCGCGAGCGAGGCAACACGCGCGTTCGTGCAAGTGTGTTCCGACGTGTCCGAACTTCCGATGCGCAG
>JAYSSW010001096.1:0-5467 GCA_043720335.1 Planctomycetia bacterium | reverse complement strand
GGCCGGCGGGATCGACGCGCAGCGGCTCGACGGTGAGCAGCTTGTGGCCGGTCATGCTGCTGACCTTCTGCGTGGCGACCACGCTTCCGGTGACACGTGCAAGGAACATGATTGGAACTCTGGTTGGTCGATGCCTGAAACTTTGGTCGAATGGCCCGGAGGGCGAGGCTTGGGCATTGCGCTAACTCGCTTCCGCGAGCACCTTGGCGGACTGCCGGGCGACGATGATCTCTTCGTTGGTCGGCATGATCCAGAGCTGCACGCGGCTGCCGTCAGCGTCGATGCGTGCCTCGCCTTTCGCGGCGGCGTTCTTGGCGGGGTCGAGCGCGATGCCGAACCAGCCGAGGTCGCGGCAGACGGCGTCGCGCATCGTGGTGGAGTTCTCGCCGATGCCGCCGGTGAAGACGATGGCGTCGGCGCCGCCGAGCAGCAGGAGGTACGAGCCGAGGTAGTGCCGCACCGACGCGACATAGACATCGAGCGCGACTTGCGAGCGCGTGTCGCCGGCGAGGGCGGCCTGCTCCACGTCGCGGAGGTCGTTGCTTTTCCCGCTGAGTCCTTCCAGGCCCGACTGGTTCGCGAGGATGCGGAGCAGTTCTTCGAGCGGCTTGCCGGTCTCCCGCATCAGGGCGGGGAGCGCGAACGGGTCGAAGTCGCCGACGCGGTTGTTCTGCGGCAAACCGGACTGCGGCGTCATGCCCATGCTGGTCGCCTGCGACTGGCCGGCTTTGATCGCACAGAGCGAGCTGCTGCCGCCGAGGTGGCACGACACGATCTTCGCGTCGGGCTTGCCGAGCAGCTTCGTCGCACGCTCGGCGATGTAGCGGTGGCTGGCGCCGTGGAAGCCCCAGCGCTTGATGCTGAACTTCTCGGCCCATTCCATCGGGATGGCGTACAGCTTGCTCGCCGCCGGGATCGTCTCATGGAAGCCGGTCTCGAACGCGGCGACCAGCGGGATCTCGGGCAGCTCCTTGGCGAGCAGCCGCATCGCGTTGACGTACGGCGGATTGTGGGCCGGCACGATGTCGTTGAACGCCTCCATCGCGGCCAGCACCTTGTCATCGACGCGGTGCACGCCGGTCAGCCCCTTGGCGTGGACCGCTTTGAAGCCGATCGCACCCAGCTCCCTCGGGCTGCTCAGGCACTTCTTGTCGGTGAGCTGCTGCAGGCACAGCGCCACCGCGACCGCGTGGTCCTTGGCGGCGATGGTCAGCTCCTCGCGCTGGCCGCCGGCCTCGACGAAGCACTTCGACTGCTCCGAGCCGATGCGTTCGACGCCGCCGCGCGCCAGGACCGTTTCGTCGGCCATGTCGAACAGGCGGTACTTGAAGCTGGTGCTGCCGAGGTTGGCGACGAGAATTTTCATGTGAATCGCTCGTTGCTTGGAAATCGTTTCCATGTTCATGCTTCCGCCCCCACTAACCCTGAGCGCAAGCGAGGGGATCGCAGCGAACCGGGAGGGCGGCAATCCCACGTCGGTAGAAAATGTCATTTCCAAGCCCCAGGATGAGCAACGCGATTCCTGGGGGTTCGACCCCCACCAATCGCGTTGCTCATGGTGGGGCTTGGCGACTTCTTCCTGTTCCGCAACGGGGAGAATCGACGCCGTCCGCTACGCGACTACTTCGCCAGGAAAATGCGCATCACCGACTCTTCCGGTCGCGGGATGACGTGGGCGCTGACGAGTTCGCCGTGCTGCTGGGCGGCGGCGGCGCCGGCGTCGACGGCGGCGCGGACCGAGCCGACATCCCCCTTGACGAAGATCGCGACGAAGGCGTTGCCGATCGCGACCTGGTCGAGGATGGTGACGGTGGCGGCCTTCGTCATCGCGTCGGTGGCGGCGATGGAGGAGATCAGGCCCTTGGTCTCGATCATGCCCAGGGCTTCATTGAGTGGCTTCGACATGGTGGGTTCCCTCGTTCGGTTTCGCTTGGTGTTCGGAGAGTGGTTAGACCGCCGCGGGGCGCTTGGGGAGGACGTTGACGAGGTCCTCGGACGGGCGCGGGATGACCTGCACGCCGACGATCTCGCCGATGCGCGAGCCGGCGGCGGCGCCGGCGTCGACCGCGGCCTTGACGGCGGCGACGTCGCCGACGACGAACGCCGTCACCAGGCCGCTGCCGATCTTCTGCCAGCCGACGAGCGTGACGTTCGCCGCCTTGAGCATCGCGTCGCACGCTTCGACCAGGGTGACCAGGCCCTTGGCTTCGACCATGCCCAGGGCTTCCAGATTGCTTGCCATGATTGCCTCGCTAGAGAAACGGGAAGATTTCCAACCGATGAGCCGCGCACGGGCGGCGGGGTCACTTGAACAGTTCGAACTTCGTGGCGCGGGGATAGTTCACCGCGTTGCCTTCGTCGGTGTCGATGTGCACCTCGAGCTTGCTCGTCGGCGCCCAGCGGACCAGCAGGCCCTCCAGGACGGCCGGGCAGTCGCTGTGGATGCGCAGGTTCAGGCGGCCGCCGTCCTTGACGCCGTAGTAGTCGGCCTCCGTCGTGCCGATGTGGACGTGCCGCTCGTGTCGGATCACGCCGTTGGAGAGCTGGATCATGCCGGCGGGGCCCATCAGCCAGCAGCCGGGCGAATCGCGGTGGTCGCCGCTCTTGCGGACGGGGATGTCGAGGCCGAGCAGCACCGAGTCGGTGAAGGCCAGCTCGACCTGGCTGTAGTCGCGGCAGGGGCCGAGGATGCGGACGTTCGGGATCATCCGCTGCCGGGGGCCGATCACGGTGACCGTCTCCTCGGCGGCGAAGAAGCCGTCCTGGTACAGCCACTTGTACGGCTTGAGCTGGTGCCCCTTGCCGTAGAGCAGCTCCAGATCCTGCTGCGTCACATGGGCGTGCCGGGCCGAGACGTTTACCATCAGCTTCGGCTTGGTCGGCTCGATCGTTGCAACATTGCTTCCCGGCTTGCCGCCCGCCTGGCCGATCTGCTTCGTCAGCGCGTCGCGGACCAGGCGTTCGACCACGCTGCGGTCCAAGGTCATCGTCATGCGTGAAAATCCTCCGAGGGGTGCGTGTCGCCGGCGATGAGCAGGCGCACGTCCGCTTGCTGGACCAGCCGGGCCTGCTCGTCGCTGATGCCCCGGTCCACGATGATCGAATCAATCGCGGACAGCTCGCACAGGAACGCCAGGGCCTGCCGGCCGATCTTGGTGTGGTCCGCCACGACAACAACCTCGTCGGCACAGCGCATCATCGCCCGCTCGGTTTCGACGAGGAGCAGGTTGCTGTTGAACAGCCCCTTGGCCGTGATGCCGCCTACCGACAGGATCGTCTGGTGGACGTGGATCTCCTCCATCATCCGCACGGTGAGAGGCCCCAGGGCGACCCCCGTGCGCGGGTAAACGTAGCCTCCGAGCATGACCAGGTCGGTGTCCCTGCTGCTCGCGAACAGATGCGCGATCGGCAGGCTGTTGGTCACGATCTGCAGCGGCCGACCGACGAGCAGCCGGGCCACTTCCAAAGTCGTGGTGCCGCCGTCAAGCAACACCGAGTCGCCGTCCTTGATGTGTGAAGCCGCTTCCTGCGCGATCGACCGTTTCTCGTCGATCTCGCGCGTGCTGCGTTCTTCGAGGGCAGGCAGCGCGATCGGATCGTCGCGGAAGATCGCTCCGCCGTGGGTTCGTTTGATGAGGCCATGCTGGTCCCAATAATCGAGGTCGCGTCGAATGGTCGATTCCGAGGCTTGGAGTGATTTAGCCAACTCCGCCAGGGCCATGAACCCGCGTTCCGTGACCATTTCGAGCACTTTCTGCCGTCGTTCTTCCACAAGCACGGTACATCCTGCCATTTCGTGGAGGCTATCTGCCATCAATTGTGGCTCATGTTTGTCATTCTGTGCAAATTACCCGTCTTGGTCAATGGGAAAATCGCGAAAAAACTTCCTTTTCTTCTCAAGTTGTCGCGAATTCTTGCACAAAGTGGCAGCAAGCCGCTGGCGGAATGGCAAAGTGAAGGTGGAGAAGATGGCGAAAATGCGCCGCCGGATGGGCGAAGGGCGAAAGAAAGGAACTTCAGCGACGTGCGTTCTCTGCCCCGTCGGTGCAGCGGATTTTCATATCTGGCGCGGCAAGGAATGAAACAAAGGCTCGACGTGGGGCACGAACGATCCAGCTGTTGCACCAAAGGTGCTGCATAGCAAAGCCCAGGGTCGCGCAGCGCACCCTGGGGAACCGGACATTGCCCACGGCTTCTACGCCAACGGCGTTGCATAGGACATGACGTATGCGATGCAGCCCCGTTGGGGCAGGTCGTTGAATGTTCGCAATTTCCCCAGGGTGCGCTGCGCGACCCTGGGCTTTGCTATGCAGCACCTTTGGTGCAAAGCAGCCACCGAACAGAGCTTTCTTTTCTGTCGGCGCAGAAACCTACCCCTGCTGCACGACTGACAGCTTCGCCTTGTCGGCGAGGAACGTGCGTTCGCCGGACGCGAAGCGGACCTTGATCTTGCGGAGGACGCCTTGGCCGCTGAGGTCGGTGACGCGGCCGACGCCGTAGGTCTCGTGGTGGACCAGCGTGCCGACATCGAAGACGCCCGTCGATGCCGGCGTCGTCGACATCGACGGCAAAGCGGCCGGAGCGGGTTTCGGCTTCGGCTTGTCGGCGAAGCCTGTGTCGTACCAGCCCTGGCTCGCCGTGGTCGTGGTGCCGCGCCACGACTCCATCGCCTTCTGCGTGCCGCCGCCACTTGAAGACAGATCGACGAACTCGACGCCGTCGTCGGGCAGCTCGTCGATGAACATGCTCGGCACCGCGTACAGCGTCTGCCCCCGGAACTCGCGCATGCGGGCGTAGCTGAGGTACAGCTCCTCCTTCGCCCGCGTCATGCCGACGAACGCCAGGCGGCGCTCCTCCTCCAGCTCCTCGTTCTTCTGCAAGCTGCGTTCGTGCGGCAGGATGCCCTGCTCGTTGGCGAGCATGTACACGACCGGGAACTCCAGCCCCTTCGCGGAATGCAGCGTCATCACGGCGACGCAGTCCTGCTTCTCGTCCCAGCTGTCGACGTCGCTGGCGAGTGTTATGTTTTCCAGGAAGTCGGCGATGGTGCGCGCGTTGTCCTCGGCGTGGAACTGGTGGGCGGCCGTCACCAGCTCCTCGATGTTGGCCAGGCGTTCCTGGTCCTCGCTGTCGCTGCTCTCCTTCAGCATCCGCCGGTAGCCCGACCGCTCGATCACCTGCCGAATCACTTCGTCCGGCGTCGCGGCGACGTGCTGGCGCAGCTCGTGCATCAGCAGGAAGAATCCCTTCAAACTGGTCGCCGCCTTGCCTCGGATGGCGCCGATCTTGTCGACGTGCTCGGCGGCGGCGAGCAGGTTCATCTCGCGCGGGTAGGCGTAGCCCTGCAGATGCTCCAGCGAGGTCTTGCCGACGCCGCGCGCCGGCTCGTTGACGACGCGCAGGAACGAGATGTCGTCGCGCGGGTTCACCAGCAGCCTCAGGTACGCGAGGATGTCGCGGTTCTCCT
>JAYSSW010001095.1:0-2570 GCA_043720335.1 Planctomycetia bacterium | reverse complement strand
GACGAAGCAGGGGCAGGTCGTGCGGGTCGGCGACAGCCGAGTCACGCTGGAATGGTGCCGGAACTTCGCCGCCGCGCTGGTCGACTCGATGGCGTCGGACCAGAAGCAGCACCTTTGGCACAGCCAGGAAGAGTTCCACGACGCCGATCCCGCGCCGTTCAGCGCGGCGCTGCACCGGGTCGGGTCGAGCCTGTCGGGCTGGCTGGTCGCTGTCAGCCTCGACTCGGCGCGGCCGCTCCGCGACACCGACCTCGAACTCCTCAGCCTGGCCCATCGCCTTGTCCTCAGCCAGAACCAGCAGACGAAGCTCCATACGAAACTGAAGGACTCCCTCTTCGGCTTGATCCGCTGCCTGTCCGCCGCGATCGACGCCAAGGATCCCTGCACCGCGGGCCACAGCGAGCGCGTCGCACGCATCGCCGTGCTGATCGCCAAGCAGATGGGGCTTCCCACAAAAACCACCAACAGCATCTTTCTCGCGGGGCTGCTTCACGACATCGGCAAGATCGGCGTCCCCGACGCGATCCTCCAGAAGCCGACCCGGCTGACCCGCAAGGAGTTCGCCGCGATCCAGGAACACGTCGTCATCGGCGACCGCATCCTATCGGGCGTCAAGCAGCTGGAGCCTCTCCGCCCCGCCGTCCGCAGCCACCACGAGCGCTACGACGGCAAGGGCTATCCCGACGGCCTCGCCGGCGACGCCATCCCGCTGATGGCGCGGATCATGGCCGTCGCCGACAGCTGCGACGCGATGATGTCGTCGCGCCGCTACCGCCAGTCGCTGGTGCCGCCGCAGATCGACGCGATCTTCCACGACGGCGCGGGCCAGCAGTGGGATCCGGAGATCATCCGCCACTTCATGGCCTGCCGCGCCGACATCTACCCGCCGATCTACCAGAAGGGGATCGGCGAGTCGGCCTTCCACGCGGTCGCCGACCTCGCCGAAAGCTGCCGCGAAGGCTCGTCGATGTTCTTCAACGTCTTCATGCCGGACGTCAACGAGACGATGCGCCCGGAGTGAGCTTGTGATCGAGCGACGCCAAGCCCCAGGATGAGCGAAGCAATTCCTGGGGGTGATGGGGATATTCGATTTCAGATTGCAGATCTCAGATCGAAAGGCATGGCAAGCCCCACCATGAGCAACGCGATTGGTGGGGGTCGGCAGCAAGCGCCGACTCACCCCCACCAATCGCGTTGCTCATGGTGGGGCTTGGGGGTTTGCAATCTGCAATCCCAACTCTGCGATCTGCAATCTCCTCACAGCATGTCCTGCGGGTCGATGTCGACCGCCATCTCGACGTTGTGCGGCAATCTCACCGTCGGCAGAACTTGACGCAGCACCTGGTGCAGCACGGCGGAGCTGCTGCACTGCATCTGGAAGTGGAAACGGCAGTAGCCCTTCAGCCGGAACACCGGCGCCTCCGCCGGGCCGAGGATGCGCAGGTCGGCCACGTCCTCGTTCTGCTTCAAGCGGTTCTCCACCGCCACGCGGAACGCCGCCGCCAGCCGGTCGGCGTACTCGCCCGCCGCCTTGTCCTCGCGGCTGCGCACGATCAGCCGCGCCATCCGCTGGTGCGGCGGGTACTTCATCGCCTTGCGGTGCAGCATCTCCTCGTGCGCGAAGTTGAGGTAGTCGTGCGTCGCCGCCAAAGCGATGCTCGGATGCTCCGGCTGGTAGGTCTGGATGTAGACGAAGCCCGCCTGGTCGCCGCGCCCGGTGCGCCCCGCGACCTGCGCGAGCAGCTGGAAGGTTCGCTCCGCCGCCCGGAAGTCGGCGTGGTGCAGGCCGACGTCGGCGTTGACGACGCCGACCAGCGTGACGTTGGGGAAGTCCAGCCCCTTGGCGATCATCTGCGTCCCCATCAGGATCTGAATCTCGCCTCGTCGAAAAGCATCGAGGACGCGCTGGTGGCTGCCGTGACCCTTCATCGTGTCGCTGTCCATGCGCTCGACGACTCGGCCGGGGAACTTTGTTACTAGCTCGGCGTGCAGCTTCTCGGTCCCCATGCCCTGGTAGCGGACCTGCCCGGAACTGCAAACGGGACACTGCGTCGGCGGCTTCTGCTCGAAGCCGCAGTAGTGGCAGAGGATGAGGTTCTTCTCGCGGTGGAACGTCATCGCCAGGTCGCAGAACTTGCAGTGCTGCACGAAGCCGCACGCGGGGCAGTGGAGGTAGGTCGAGAAGCCGCGCCGGTTCAGCAGCAGGATCGCCTGGCCGCCCAGGTCGAGGGCGCTTTTCATCGCCCGTTCAAGCGTGGGGCTGATCCCCTGGAACCGCTTGTCGGGCGGGATGTCGTGGCGCATGTCGATGAGCGTGACGTGCGGCAACGGCCGGTGCTGCACGCGGTTGGGCAGCGACAGCCGGGTGTATAAGCCGCGCTGCGCGTTGTGCCAGGTTTCGAGCGACGGCGTCGCCGAGCCGAGGATGATGGGGATGTTCTCCAGCCGCGCCCGCATCACCGCCACATCGCGCGCGTGGTAGCGAGGCGTCGCCTCCTGCTTGAAGCTCGCTTCGTGCTCCTCGTCGATGACGATCAGGCCGAGCTTCTTCGTCGGCGCGAAGACCGCGC
>JAYSSW010001094.1:0-5469 GCA_043720335.1 Planctomycetia bacterium | reverse complement strand
TTCGGCCAATTCCCCCTGCGTGACGCGCTCGTCCGGTGCTCCCAGGTTCTCGCAGACGTAGGCGCGGAAGTAGTCCAGCCCGCGCGCGAGCAGCTGTCTGGCGATGGTCGGCGGATCTTCCTCCTCGCTGGTGAACAGGCCGATCGTCTCGGCGACGCGGACTCGGTCCAGCACGCTTTCGAGCGTGTGCGTGGCCAGGTTGGTGAGGTAGGCGTCCTCCCACGTCTCCTTGATGCGTGCGAAGGCGAGCTGCATGCTGCTGACGTGCGGCCAAACCTCGAAGCGGTCCTTGCCGAGCCGGTCGCACAGGTAGCGGGCGACGCCGTAGAAGAGGGGATCGCCGCTGGCGACGACGACCATGCGCTTGCGGTCGCGGTTGGTTTCGAGCGTGTGAACGACTTCGGGGAGGTTGGCGCCGATGGCGAGCCGTTCGGCGCTTAATTCAGAGACGAGGCCGAGCGTCTGCTCGGAGCCGAGCAGCAGCTCAGCCGCCTGGAGGATCTCGCGCGGCCGGCCGGTCAGCCCCTGCAGGCCATCGCTGCCCACGCCGATGACATGGATCTTGCTGTCGTTGTTCACGGGGAGGACCATCCACGGAGAAGACGTAGGGCCACGAGGAAAGAGTAGGCGCGGCGTGCGCGGGCGGACACCTGCCGTCCAAAAAGAAGCCGGCGTGAAGTCCGCGTCCGCCTGATTGACGTGCCGCGCGAGGCAGCGTAGCATTCCCTGGTACGAACGACCGAAACTCCATCTGGCAACGACCGCATGCATCGCGAGATTTCCCACACCGACTCCGCGTTCGCCCAGGAAAGCAACGCCCCCCTCTACGCGATGACGGGGCTGCTCGGCGTACTGCTCGCCCTCGACCTGCTGCCTCGCCTGGGCGGCTGGATGGGCTGGTCCCTCTTCGCCGGCTGGCCGCTCGACATCAACGGCTGGCGTTTCGCGCTCATCGCTGCGGTGCTGGGCGGAGCGCGCATCGTCTACGGCTCGCTGCAAGGACTGCTCGATGGCCGTGTCGGCGCCGACCTGGCGCTGGCGCTCGCCTGCATCAGTGCGATCCTCTTGAATGAACCGCTCGTCGCCGCCGAGGTGGTGTTCATCGGCCTGTTCGGCGAATGCCTGGAAGCGTACACGTTCGACCGCACCCGCAGAGCCATTCGCAAGATCGTCGAAGTCTTCCCGATCCGCTGCTGGCTGCAGCGCGACGGGCAGGAGGTCCGCGTCCTCACGTCCGAGGTGCAGATCGGCGACCGCGTCGTCGTGAAGCCGGGCGGCAAGATTCCCGTCGATGGCGTCGTTGTCGATGGCCGGTCGGCAGTCGACGCGAGCGCGCTCACCGGCGAAAGCGTGCCGCTCGACAAGGGGATCGGCGACGAGGTATTGGCGGGTTCGGTCAACCAGTTCGGCGCCCTCGTGATCGACGCGCGCCGCGTCGCGCAGCAGACGGTCGCGGGGCGGGTGATCGAGTTGACGGCCCGCGCGTTGAAGGACAAGCCGAGCCTGGAGCGGACCGCCGACCGCATGGCTCGTTGGTTCCTGCCGCTCGTGCTGGGGCTGGCACTGCTGACGTTCGTCGCGTGCATGCTGCATTTCGGCGCCGGCTGGTTCCGTGGCGCCGCCCCGCGACTGGGGATGCGGCAAGCCCTCACGATGAGCATGTACCCGACGCTGTCGGTGCTGGTCGTGACGTGTCCCTGCGCGTTGATCCTGGCCACGCCCGCCGCCGTCATCGCCGCGCTGGGCCGACTGGCGGGGACCGGCGTGCTCATCAAGGGCGGCTCCGCGCTCGAACGGCTCGCGTCGGTCGGCGTTGTCGCGTTCGACAAGACCGGCACCATCTCCGAAGGGAAGATGGAAATCGGCGACATCGTCAGCCTGGGCGACCTGCCCGCCGACGAACTGCTGCGCATCGCCGCCAGCGCGGAACAAAACAGCGAACATCCGCTGGCCCGGCTGATGCTCGACGAAGCGACGAAACGGCAACTGGAGCTTGACCCGATCCGCGATTTCCAGGCCCATCCCGGCGCGGGCATCCGCGCCTTCACGGCAGCGGGCAGTTTGTTGGTTGGCACGCGGCGGCTGATCGAAGAGCAGGGGATCGCCGTCGATGCGGCCGCTTCATCAGCTCTTGAACGCCTTGACGCGGCTGGGCAGACGCCACTGCTGGTCGCGCGCGACGGCGTGCTGCTCGGCATGATCGGCGCCCGCGATCGGCTGCGGCCCGAAGCGGTCGTGCTGCTCAAGGAGCTGCGCGACCTCGGCATCGACCCGATCGTGCTGCTCACCGGCGACCGCAGCGCCGCCGCCCACGCGCTCGCGCAGGACTTGTCGTTCACCGCCATCCACGCCGAGCTGCTGCCGGAACAGAAGGCGGAACACATCGCGCAGTTGGCTGCGAGCGCCGCTGCGACGAGTGACAAGACCGCCAAGCGACTGGTGATGATGGTCGGCGACGGCATCAACGACGCGCCGGCGCTGGCCCGCGCCGATGTCGGAGTCGCCATCGGCGGGACCGGCGCCGACATCGCCGCCGAGGCGGGGGACATCGTCCTGATGGGCGACCCGCTCAAGCCGCTGCCGCTGCTGCTGCGACTGTCGCGCGAAACCGTGAAGATCATTCGGCAGAACATCATCGTCTTCGCGTTCGGCGTCAACTTCGTCGGCATCGTCTTCACGTCGTGGCTGTGGCCTTTGTTCACCCCTGCGAGCTGGTACGAGCAATCGCCCCTCGCGGCCGTCATCTACCACCAGTTCGGCTCGCTGCTCGTGCTGCTCAATTCGATGCGGCTCCTCTGGTTCGAGCGCAGCAACAAAAACGCCAACTGGGTCGGCTTCAAGGATCGGTTGCAGAGCCTCGACGGCTGGGTGACGCGCAATCTCGACATGGGCGAAGCGCTGCACTCGCTGGAGCATCGCTGGAAAGCCGTTCTCGCCTTGCTCGCCGGGCTGATGCTGCTCGGCTATCTCACCAGTGGCTTCACGGTCGTCGCTGCCGACGAGGTCGCCGTGGTGTCGCGCTTCGGCCGGCCCGTCGCCGATCTGGAGCCGGGCTGGCATGTCCGCTGGCCCTCGCCGGTGGAAAGCACCGCGCGTGTGTCGCAGCGCATTCGCACGGTCGCCGTCGGCTTCCGCGATGCGCAGGAGCTGGCCAAGCCGAGCGTGTCGCTGACGTGGACCAGCGTGCATCGCAAGGAGACGCGCATCCCCGACGAGGCGATGATGATCACCGGCGACGGCAACCTCGTCGATCTGCTCGTCAGCGTCCGCTACAAGATCATGAAGCCGCGCGTCTATCTCTTCGAGTCGGGCGACGTCGACACGATGCTGCGGGCGGCCACCGAATCGACGCTGCGCGTGATGGTGGCTGGCAGGCCGTTCCTCGAACTGCTCACGGTGCAGCGCGGCGAGTTCCAGGCCGAACTGCTGCGCCGCCTCGACCAGCGCTGCAAGCTGTTCGGCCCGGACGGCCTGGGGGTCACGTTCGACGGCGTCTCGATCATCGACCTGCATCCGCCAGGCGAGGTCGTCGATTCGTACTACGAGGTCGCCAAGGCGATGGAACGGCGCGACCAGCGCATCAACGAGGCGTTCGAGCAGGCGACGGTGAAGGTGAAGCGGGCCGAGGCGGAGAGCACGCGCATCCTGGCACAGTCGCGTTCGGCGCTTCTGGAAAAGGTGCAGCAAGCCGAGGCCGACTGGATCCGTTTCGACGCGCTCGACCAGCCGCGCCGCGAGCTGGCGTTTGACAGCGAGCTGTCACTCGCGATGAGCGCCGCCGAGTCGCTGCTGCGTGGCCGGCCTGCGGCGGAGGTCGAGAAGGAGCGCCAACGGAGTAGAGCCGCGCTGCGGGCGCAGCAGGCGGCGCTCGTCGATTTCCGCCTGTACTGGGAAACGCTGGGCCGATCGCTGCAAGGGCGCGAGCTGATCCTGGTCGACGCGGACAAGCTGAGCGTGCGTCGCAACCTGTTCCTGGTCGATCCCGACGCGCTGCGGCTGTCGATGCCGACCTGGCTGACTCCCGACCGGGGGCCGCGCCCGCCCGCGCGGCCGCCGCTGAATCCCGAGGACGGGCAGTGACCGTGCTGCCCCGACGCTTCCTCTGACGATGGAGACTGCACGATGCGAAACCGAATTCTCTGGTCTGCCCTGATCGCCTTGGGCTTGGCGAGTGGCACGCTGCGCGCTGACGATTGGCCACAGTGGATGGGCCCGCAGCGCGACAACGTGTGGCGCGAGAAGAACCTGCTGGAAAAATTCCCGGAGAAGGGGCCGAACGTGCTGTGGCGCGTGAAGGTCGCCAACGGCTACTCCGGTCCCGCCGTCGCCAACGGGCTGGTTTACCTCACCGATTTCGTCCCCGACAGCGACGTGCAGAAGGACAACTTCAACCGCGCCAAGTTCGTCGGCAAGGAACGCGTCCTCTGCCTCGACGCCAAGACCGGCGAGCAGAAGTGGAAGCATGAATATCCGTGCGTCTACAACGTGTCGTACCCGAACGGACCGCGCTGCACGCCGAACGTCAGCGGCGGCAAGGTCTACACGCTCGGCGCCGAGGGGAACCTGTTCTGCTTCGACGCCAAGACCGGCAAGGAGCACTGGTCGCTCGACTTCAAGAAGGACTACAACATCCCGTCGCCGCTCTGGGGCTTCGCGGCGCATCCGCTCATCGAAGGGGACACGATCATCTGCCTGGTCGGCGGCAAGAACAGCCTCGCCGTCGCGTTCAACAAGGACACCGGCAAGGAAGTCTGGAAGGCCCTCGACGCCCAGGAGCCGGGCTACAGCCCGCCCACCATCATCGAGTCGGCCGGCGTGCGGCAGCTGATCGTCTGGCACCCCGAATCGATCAACAGCCTGAACCCCAAGACCGGCGAGGTCTACTGGTCGGTCAAGCAGGAGACCAAGAACGGCACCTCGATCATGGCGCCCCGGGCGCTCGACAACCAGTTGTTCATCGGCGCCTGGATGGGCAAAGGACAACTTTTGCAACTTGACACCATGAAGCCCGGCGCCAAGACGATCTGGAAGGGCAACCGCGACTCGTCCGTCTACCCGGTCAACGGCACGCCTTTCCTCGAAGACGGCCACATCTACGGCGTCTGCTCCAATGGCGAACTGCGCTGCGTCGACATGAAGGACGGCGAACGCAAGTGGGAGTCGTACCAGCCCATCGGCGGCGAGATGCAGGGCAGCGGCACGGCGCACCTCGTCAAGAACGGCGACCGCTTCGTCCTCGTGTCGGAGACGGGACACCTCATCCTCGCCAAGATCACGCCGAAGGGCTACGAGGAGATCAGCCGCTGGCAGATGCTGGAGCCGACCAGCAAGGCGTTCGGTCGCGACGTGATGTGGAGCCACCCGGCGTTCGCCAACCAGTGCGTCTTCGCCCGCAACGACCGCGAGCTGATCTGCGTCTCGCTGGCGAAGTAGAAGCAGAAGCTCTCGCAAAGCCGCAGAGCCGCGAAG
>JAYSSW010001093.1:0-5473 GCA_043720335.1 Planctomycetia bacterium | reverse complement strand
ATGAGCCGGCGGTAGTAGTCGGTGGTGGTGGCGACGTAGAGAGGGCTTTTCTTGCGTCCCTCGATCTTGAAGCACGACACGCCGGCGGCCCGCAGCGCGGGGAGATGGTCGGGCAGGGCCAGGTCCTTCATCGAGAACGGGAAGCCCGCGCGCGGGTCGCGCTTCACGGGCGAGCCGTCGCGCAGGGTGAGGGGGGCGCCTTCGACCTCGTAGGAGTCGCGGCAGGAGTAGGCGCACTTGCCCCGATTGCCGCTGCGGCCCAGGAGCTGCGACGAGAACAGGCACAGACCACTGTACGAGTAGCACAGGGCGCCGTGGATGAAGACTTCGGTCTCGACGCCGGCCGTGCTGGTGATGTCGTGGACTTCCTCGAACGTCAGCTCGCGGGCCAGCACGACGCGCTGGAAACCCATGTTGCGCAATGTCACCGCGCCGGCGCGGTTGTGGACCGCCATCTGCGTGCTGCCATGCAGTTCGAGCTGCGGGAACCAGCGGCGAATCGCGTGGTAGACGCCGAGGTCCTGCACGATGACCGCGTCGACGCCGATCTCAACGAGGGCGGCGAGTGCGTCGAGAAGTTCCGCGAGTTCGTCCTGGCGGATCAGCGTGTTGATGGTGACGAAGACGCGCCGCTTCGGCGTCAACTGATGCGCGTAGGCGGTGATCTCGTCGAGTTCCTCCAGCGTGAAGTTCTCGGCTTCGGCGCGGGCGGAGAATTTCTTCAGGCCGAGGTAGACCGCGTCGGCGCCGAAGTGGAACGCCGCGAAGGCAGCATCAAGGCCGCCGGCGGGCGACAGCAGCTCGACCGGCGCAGCGGCCGCTTCGCCCGGCACCAGTGGCACCGACAGCGGCGCAGCGTCGCCGCTGTACTCCCCCTGCGGTGCGGTCGGCTCCGGCGCGTCCTCGCTCGACGCCCACGCGATCTCCGGCAGCGTCCCCGCCACCGCCAGCCCCTGCCAGCGCTCCACGCGTTCCTCCGCACTCGGCGACGCGATCAACGGCAGGGAGAATTTCAATTCGGCCATGTCATCCCGGATTCAAAAGAGACCCGATCAAAGGTTGAATGGGCCATTGTATCCGAAACGCGATGGGGAGAGAGTTAACCACGAAGGAGCACGAAGGGACACGAAGAAAAGGCGAGGGTGCGGCGCGACGAACGTCGGCTCGATCAATCCCGCTACGCAATCGGGTTGAAATTGAATCCCGCCGCGTCCATCACCATCAACAGGCAGTACGCGATCCATCCTTCCGGATGCTCGGCGGTCATGTAGAGGTCGAGCCAGCGGTCGAGGCCGCGCTGGTCGCCATTGATTCGCATTCGCGACGCGGTGCGCTCCAGCGCGGCCAAGGCTTCCGGCGTCGCATTCTTCAGGTACTCGACGGCCTGCAACTCGGAGTTGGGGACGCCGAACTCGCGGATGTAGTCGAGGCAGTACGAGAGTTCGGGGGGGAAACGCGACCAGTCCGGCTTCCGCGTGATCTCCACGTACTTCACGAGCTTCGAGTTGAACGGCGGAATACCCACGTCGCCCAGATACGCAAAAAGGACGAGGACACGAAGGTATCGCGCCGCAAGTTCGATCTGTTTCCGTGTCGCACCCTGCTTCCTGCTGTGATGCCGGTCGATCCAGCGTGACAGTCGCTCCGAGTCGTCACGGGCGAGCACGGCATGATAGGCTTCTGCCAATTCCGCAAGCTCGCCTTTGCCGGCGCGGGTTACGAACTCTTCGAACTCCTTGGCGAAATAGAAAAGGCCATATTTCGCTGCGACGATCTTCAGGTAGACAAAATCGGTGACTGGCTCGGCCATTGCAAGATCCAGGCATGAAGGAAAATGGCTGGCAACGGCTGGTTCTTGTTCGTCGTGCTGGTTCGCACCGCGCTCATCGCCAAGCCGTTCGCGCGTACAATACAGGTAGGCTCCAGCGGCGTCCAGCATACAGCCGGGGCGTCCCACATCGACTCGATCATGGAGGCATCGCCATGCCCGCTGACACCACACCGATCCAGGGCAAGCATTTGATCGGCGCTGAGTGGTTGGCCGCTTCGGGGAGCACGTTCCCCAGCACCAATCCGGCACGCAACGACGAGGTCGTTGGCGTCTTCCCGGTCGGCGACGCCAAGCTGGCGGATCAAGCGGTTGCTGCGGCGCGGTCGGCGTTTCCCGGCTGGCGGCGCATGAGCCGCGTGCTGCGTGCGGAACTTTTCGACCACCTCGCCCAGATCGTCAAACGCGAGACCGACAGCCTCGCCCGGCTGATGGCGCGCGAGTGCGGCAAGGTCGTCACCGAGTGCCGGGCGGAGGTCGTCGAAGGGCTGCACATGATCCAGTACGTGTGCGGCACCGGCCGCATGCCGACCGGCGAGGTGCTGGCGTCGGAGATCGCCGACAAGGACGCGTTCATGCGGCGCAAGCCGTGGGGCGTCGTCGCGGTGGTGACGCCGTGGAACTTCCCGTTCGCGGTGCCGCTCTGGATGCTGGGGCCGAGCATTCTGGAGGGCAACACGGCGGTCTTCAAGCCGTCGGAGGACACCCCCGCGGTCGGCCAGCGCATCGTCGAGCTGTTCGAGGAAGCCGGCTTCCCGCCTGGCGTCATCAACCTCGTGCATGGCGACGCGGTCGCTGGCGAGGCGCTGGTCCGCAACTCCGACGTGAACGTCGTGCTGTTCACCGGCAGCTACGACGTGGGCAGGCGCATCCAGGAAATCTCGGCCAGCTTCCACGACCGCATCGTCGCCAGCGAGATGGGGAGCAAGAGCGCCGTCATCGTCTGCGAGGACGCGAAGCTCGATTTGGCCGTGACGTGCGGCCTCATCAGCGCGTTCAAGACGAGCGGCCAGCGCTGCGTGTCGGCCGGGCGCGTGCTGGTCCACGAGAAGTTGATCGACCAATATGCGGAAAAACTCGTCAGACTGGCGAAACGGCTGCGCATTGGCGACCCGCTCGACGCGGCCAATTTCACCGGCCCACTCATCCACGTGGGCGCGGTCGAGAAGGTGCAGCGCTACAACGCGCTCGCCAGGGAGGAAGGCGCCAAGGTGCTGCTCGACGGCGGCAGGCTGACCGGCGCCGCCCATGGCAAAGGGAGCTTCCTGTCGCCGTTCATCTACCAGATCGCGCATCGGCCCGGCGTCCGCTGCATCCGCGAGGAGGTGTTCGGCCCGCACCTCGCGCTGATCCCGTTCCGCGACAACGACGAAGCGGTGCGCATCTACAACGACACCGACTACGGCCTGTCGATGGCGGTCATCACGGAAAGCTTCCGCGCGATGAAGCTGTTCCGCGACGAGTGCAACTACGGCATGGGCTACGCGAACCTGCCGTGCATCGGTGCGGAGGTGCATCTGCCGTTCGGCGGCGTGAAGAAGTCGGGCAACGGCCACCCGTCGGCGGCCGGGCTGGTCGAGGCGGTCACGCACAAGACGGCGTGGACCGTCAACCACGCCGAGGAAGTGAAGATGGCCCAGGGATTGACCACGAACGTGGAGTAGGACCCATGAACGGATGGATGTTTCAAGAATCCCCCGACACCCTCGTGCTGACCTTGCGAGGCGTGGTGCTGGGATCACCCATCCTGCAAGTCGAACGAGACGAGCAGGGGGGGTGGCATTTTCTCGACGATCGCGAGTTCTTCTCCGGGACGGAGCTGCTGCTGACGCCTTTGGGGCGGATCGTCGTCCTTGATGCAACCGTCAGCGCGGTCGCCGGGATGCGACGAGGCTGCCGCGCGCGTCGCATCAACGCGCTGACGGCGTGGAACGAGGAACCGGCTGCCGTTTCGACGACGGAGTCGACCCGCGCGATTCTCAACGAGATGAAGCGGATCGCCGTGGCGATGCCGCCGCATTTGCCAGGCGTTGTCGAGATGCTGCGCGAGGACCGGGAACGATGAGCCATCCTCCGGTCCAATGTGTCGTCGACGCGAGCGTTGGTGTGAAGCTGGTGTTGAACGAAGCCGACTCGGTGCTTGCGCACGACTTGTTCTTGATTTTGGACAGCAACCCGGCGGCCGTTTTCTGGGTTCCTGACTTGTTCTACGCGGAGTGCGGCAACATTCTGTGGAAGTCGCATCGGCGAGGCGTGCTTCAGGCGGGAGCCGCCGAGGCGCATTTGAAACTGATTCGGGGATTGAAACTTCAGGCAATACCGTCGGTTTCGCTCGTCGAAACGGCCCTGGAGATCGCGCTTCGCTTCGAGGTCACGGTGTATGACGCCGTCTATGTGGCCGCTTCATCGCGTGTCCAGCAACCCCTGATCACTGCGGACGACAAATTGGCACGGAAGTTGGCGGGGTCGCCCTTTCAGGTGCAGCTTCTCGCGAGCCTGGCGGCGCCCTCCTGAGGAGGTGCGTGATGTGGCATTTCGACGACCGCGTGGTGCCTGACCTGCGCACGCCGCTTCCGGGGCCGAACGCCGCCGCGCTGCTGGAGCGCGACGAGCGCTATGTTTCACCGTCGTACACGCGCGTCTATCCGCTCGTCTGTGCGCGCGGCAGCGGCGCGGTCATCGAGGATGTCGATGGCAACCTGTTCCTCGACTTCACGGCCGGCATCGCCGTCACCGCGACGGGGCACTGCCATCCGCATGTCGTCGCCGCGATCAAGGACCAGGCCGAAAAGCTGCTGCACATGTCGGGCACCGACTTCTACTACCAGCCGCAGATCGACCTGGCGCAGAAGCTGGCCGAGATCGCGCCGGGGAGTTCGCCGAAGAAGGTGTTCTTCACCAACAGCGGCGCCGAGGCGCTCGAAGCGGCGCTGAAGCTGGCGCGCTGGCACACGAAGCGGTCGCGCGTCATCGCGTTCTTCGGCGGCTTCCACGGACGCACCTACGGCGCGATGTCGCTGTCGGGGTCGAAACTTGTGCATCGCAAGGGCTTCTCGCCCCTCGTTCCCGACATCCACCATGTCGCGTACCCGCGCGGCTGCGAAAGCTGCAATGCTGCGGGTTCGACGTGCGGCTGTGTGCGCGTCATCGAGGAGACGGTGCTGAAGCGGACCGCGCCGCCGGACGAAGTGGCGGCGATCTTCGTCGAGCCGATCCAGGGCGAAGGGGGCTATGTCGTGCCGCCAGCCGGTTTCCTCCCGGCGCTGCGGGCGCTGTGCGACAAGCACGGCATCCTGCTCGTCACCGACGAGGTGCAGTCGGGCTTCGGGCGGACGGGGAAGATGTTCGCGGCGGAGCACTGGGGTGTCGAAGCGGACATCGTCTGCATGGCGAAGGGGATCGCCAGCGGGATGCCGCTGGGGGCGATCGTCGCCAAGGCGAGCGTCATGGACTGGCCGCCGGGCAGCCACGCCAGCACGTTCGGGGGCAACCCGGTCTGCTGCCGGGCTTCGCTGGCGACCATCGAACTGATCGAGCAGGAGTACATGACGAACGCGGCGGAGCGCGGCGAGGAACTGCGTGCCGGCCTGCGCCAGCTGCGTGAAGTCGCTCCCCAACTGGCCAACGTGCGCGGCCTGGGGCTGA
>JAYSSW010001092.1:0-11653 GCA_043720335.1 Planctomycetia bacterium | reverse complement strand
CCGCGACCGCCGAGCAGAGCTGGGCGCCCGCCCCCTCGCCCGACATCGAGGACGTGAACCTTGTCAGCGCCGACGGCACGCGCCTGCACGCCTGGTGGTGCCCCCGGCCTGGCAGCGGCGTCGCACTGCTCATGTGCCACGGCAACGCGGGCAACCTCAGCCACCGCGGCAACACCCTCCTCAAGCTGCGCGAAACCTTCCACGC
Source organism: Planctomycetia bacterium (assembly GCA_043720335.1). Lineage (GTDB taxonomy): Bacteria > Planctomycetota > Planctomycetia > Gemmatales > Gemmataceae > JAYSSW01. The sequence goes on along the minus strand of JAYSSW010001092.1, from coordinate 11,448 downwards.
CTCCGTCCTCATCTTCGACTACCCAGGCTACGGCAAGAGCGAAGGCAGCCCCACCGAAGCGGGCTGCTACCAGTCCGCCGACGCCGCCTTCGACTGGCTCGTCAAAGCCAAGGGCTACGCGCCGAGCCAGATCATCCTCTACGGCGAGTCGCTCGGCGGCGGCGTCGCGATCGACCTGGCCGCGCGCAAGGACCAGCGCGCCTTGGTGCTCATCAAGACCTTCACGACGCTCCCCGATGTCGCGCAGTCGCTGTATCCGTGGGTTCCGGTGCGCTGGCTGATGAGCAACCGCTTCGACAGCGCCAGCAAGATCGGCCAGGTCAAACGGCCCGTCTTCGTCGCGCACGGCGACATCGACACGCTGATCCCCTACGACCTGGGCCGCCGGCTGTTCGACGTCGCCAACGAGCCGAAGCAGTTCCTGCCGCTCCCCGGCGTCGGGCACAATGACCCGCTGCCTCCGGAGTTCTTCACGTCGCTGCGCGAGTTCCTCAAGCAGCACCACGCCGATTGATCCTGTGGGCGTGGGGTACGATTCCATCGTGGCCTGACGCTTCCGGCACGATCCAATCGTGCCTCACGTCCGAACGACCGCCCGGTGAAACCGCTTGCTTTGCCTGGGCGTCGATTTATACTGAAGGCTGTGCCGGCTTCGGAAGGCTCCCCCTTCGCCCGCACGGCCTCGCCTGGCCCATCGGCTGATTTCCTGCGACCTTTCCCGCGCGACGAGTGCCCCCGACATGAAACGCTTCCTGCCTCTCCTGGTGGCTGGCCTGCTGGCTTCCTTCGCTGGCGCCGCGTCCGCTCAGGAAACCGTTGAGAACGAGCTGGACTTCGTCCAGAAGCTGCGCAGCCGAGGCTTCAACGACCTGGCGATGGAGCGTATTGAACTGCTAAAGAAGTCGGGCGACGCCAAACTGCTCGCCTTCCTGCCGCTGGAGCAGGCGCGGACGATGGTCGCGCTGGCCAGGCAGAAGAACCCGGACCAGCGCGCCGGCCTGCTGATCGCGGCGCGCAAGCAGTTGCAGGAATTCATCGCCAAGAACCAGGGGACCCCCGACGCCGCCCTCGCCAACCTCGAAATCGCCCGGCTGTCGATCTACCAGGGGCAGGCGATCCTCTCACGCGCTCTGCGCAACGAGAGCCACGAGGACGCCCACAAGGACGCCCGGCCGGCCGAGGACGCCTTCAAGCAGGCGGCGGTCGAGGTCGGCGCCGCGATCAAAGCCCTCGAACTATCGCTGGAGAACTACAAGAACCCCGACCCCGCCGTCGAGAAGGAGGTGCGCGACCGCATGAAGCAGGAGCTGCAGCAGGCCCGCTTCGACGTGGGGGCGATCATCATCGAGCAGGCCAAAACCTACCTCGACACCGGCAAGGACGCGATCAACAAGGAACGCGCCATCATCATCGCCAAGGCGGGCGAAGTGTTCGACAAGCTCAAGGAGGACGCCTCCGAGCCACGCATCGCATCGCTGGCGACCGCCTGGCTGATGAAGGTGAAGATGGAGGGGCAGGAACCGGACGCCTCCTACGCCAACTGGAAGCGCGTGACGGGGCTGACGGGCAACAAGGCTTTCCTGCGCGAAGTCGAGCCGGCCCAGCGGCTGGTGCGGTTCTTCTTCATGGAGGACGTGCAGAAGAACGCCAAGTACACCACGCCCAAGACGACGCCGCTGCAGAAGCTCCAGATCGTGCAGAAAGAGGGCAAGTCGTGGGTCGCCGCCTACCCGACGCAGCTCAACACCTACGAGGGCCAGGGCGTCCTTTTCGAGCTGGCGATGACGTACCTCTCCGAAGCCAACAACACGAAGGACAAGAAGGCCGCCGCCACGATGACCGAGCAGGCCCAGAAGTACCTGAAGATGCTCGCCGCGATGGACGGCGACCTGTCGGAGAAGGCCAAGAGCATGGACCTCGGCATCGTCCTGCGCAGCATCGAGAAGAAGAAGGACTTCAAGACCTTCGACGATCTCTACTACAAGGGGTTCATGGAGCGGGCGCAGTTCAACGAGATTCAGAAGAAGCTGGGCGGCGACAAGCTCAAGGACGAGGACAAGGCGAAGCTGGAGAAGGAAGGCGTCGCCCATCTGAAGGAGGCGGCGAAAGCGCTTTCGCGCGCCGTCGCGATGGCCAGCCCGCGCACGCCGCTCGACAAGCTCGACGACGCCTGGACGACGATGACCGGCGCCTACATGCTGTCGGGCGACCTGCAGCGCGCGGCGATCTCGGCGGAGGCGCTGGGCCGGGTGCGCCCGCCGCTGCGCCGCTCCGCCCAGGCCGCCCAGACCGCGATCATGCTCTACACGAGGATGGCCGGCGACCCCGCCAACGAGATCAGCCGCAGGAGGCTGGAGGACCTGACGGAGTTCGTGCTGTCGCCCGAGGTGCAGAAGCTGTGGAGCAGCGAGAACGTCACCTCGCTCGCCCGCTACCAGCTGGCTATGGCCCATCACAAGAACGGCAAGGTCGCCGAGGCGATCGACCTCCTGGAGAAGCTGACGCCCGACTTCTCGACGTACTCGTACGCGCAGGGGCAGGTGGTCTTCATGCTCCAGGAGCTGCGCGAGAAGTCGAAGGTCCCCGCCGAGAAGAAGGCGCTGAACGCCAGGACGCTGCAAATCCTCGAACGGATCAAGGAACTGCCCAGCGACGACAACACCTCGACGGTTGCGATGTACTTCTTCGCGAACTTGGAGCGTTGCAAGCTCCTTTATTCCGAGGCGTTCGAGGAGTTCAACAAGAACAAGGAGCAGCTCAAGGCGCAGAGCAAGTACCAGGAGATGAGGAAGATCGCCGCCGGCCTGCGCGAGCAGTTGGACAAGCTGAAGGTGAAGCTCAGCCCGGAGACGCGCGACAAGATCGAGTTCAACGCCGAGGTGATGATGAAGTACGCCGACTTCGGGCAGGCGGACCTCGACTACAAGATGGGGCAGTACGACAAGGTGATCGTCGCGACGCAGAAGGTGATCGAGCGCGTGGAAGCCGCCGCGAAGAAGGCCGACGAGGACACGGAAGCAAAGCGCAAGACGCTGCCCGAGGACGAGAAGGCGAAGCTGCAGCCGGAGCCGATCGTGTTCGAGGACGCGCAGATCACCGGCGACGTGCTGGGCCTGGCGCTGCGGGCGCAGATCCTGTCGCCCAAGGGGGACGTGCAGAAGGCCAAGTCGATGCTGGAGAACCTGCGCCGGCTCAAGGGCAAGGGGATCGACATCGAGAGCGGCAACGTCGTCAAGAACCTGCTCGACGCCGTCGCCCAGCAGATCGAGCCGCTCCGCAAGGAGACCGGCCCCGCCGCCAAGGACAACCTCAAGAAGATGGTCGGCAAGTTTTCCGGGTTCCTCGAGGAGATCGACAAGGAGTACCAGAAGAAGGGCTACGACGCCGGCAGCGCCATCATGCTCGCCAAGGCGTTCGACAGCCTCGATCTTCACGAGAAGGCCGCCGACGTGTACGGCAGGTACCCCGCCCCCAAGTTCATCGACAACAAGAAGCTCACCGACGAGGAGGACGCCAAGGTCGGCACCTTCTGGTACTTCCAGATCGAGCAGGCGCGGTCGCTGCGGCAGAGCGTCGAATCGCTCAAGAAAGACGACCCGAAGAAGGTGCAAACGCTGAAGTCCGCCCTCGATGTGCTCGACAAGCTCTACAAGCACCCCAACAGCAAGAACCAGTTCCTCGCCAACATGGAGAAGAACCAGATCTGGGAGGAGCAAGGCGCCTACGCCGCCTGCATCAAGGCCTGGAAGGCGGTCGTCGACAACCAGAACCTCAGGAACCAGGCCGCCAAGGGGGACGCCGATGCCAAGCGGCTCTACTTCAGCGCCTACTTCTACCAAACGCGCGTCACCTACAAGTACGGCGCCTACGACGCCAAGGTGAAGAACGGCCAGGCCTTCATCGACTTGGCGGCGAAGGCGGCGCTGAAGCTGCAGTTCGCCTCGTCCGCCGACGGCTGGGAGATCGCCGGCCCGATGTACCTCGCGCTCATCCGCGACGAGGAGCCGTTCCGCAAGGCCTACGAAAAGTATTACCCCGACTACCAGAAGGCCCCCGCCGCCAAGTAGCCATTACGTCTCGATCCACGCCACGCACCACCAGGAAACCACGCCATGCGGATTCGGACCCTGCTTCTCGTTCTGGCTGCCCTCGTGCTCGGCGCCCCGGCGCTGCGGGCCGACGAAGACATCTTCCTGCGCGGCAAGGACAAGGCGGTCAAGGGGGTCATCAAGTCGGAAAGCCCCCGCGGCGTCGTCGTCGGCAAGGACTCGTACGCCGCCGAGGACATCGTCGACGTCAAGTACGAGCTGGCCGCCGTCGGCGACCGCATCGGCCTCTACACGCCCGCGATCACCGCCGAGAAGGCGTCGCTCGACCCCGCCCAGGAAGCCAACCGCAAGAAGCTGCTCGGCGAGGCGCTCAAGAAGTACCAGGAGACGTTCGCCAAGGTCGGCGCCGCCGAGAAGAACGCCAAGCGGCACCTGGAGTACAAGGTCGCGACGCTGCTGGTCCGCCAGGTCCAGGAGGACGGCGCCGCCCCCGATGAGGCGATCAAGAAGCTCAAGACGTTCGCCGCCAACAACGCCGGCGGCTGGCAGATCTCGCACGCCCTCATCGCGCTGGGACGGCTGCAGCTCGACGCCGGCGACAACGAAGGCGCCGAAGCGAGCTTCCAGAGGCTCGCTTCGCTCGACGTGTCGGACGACACCAAGCTCGACGCCGAGCTGATGGCGGTGCAGGTTGGCATCAAGAACGGCAAGCACGCCGAAGCGCAGAAGGCTCTGCAGGAGATCGAGGCGAAGCTGCCGAAGGGGAGCCGTTTCGCCGCCCGCGCCCGTGTCGCCCAGGCCGAGTGCCTGGTCGCTGCCAAGAAGCTGGACGAAGCCGAGAAGCTGGTCCGCTCGGTCATCAAAGACACCACCGACAAGCAGGTGAAGGCGGTCGCCCACAACACGCTCGGCGTCTGCTACTTCAGCAACGAGGGCCGCAAGAAGGAGGCGATGTGGGAGTTCCTGTGGGTGGACGTGGTCTACAACCAGGACAAGGTCGAGCACGCCAAGGCGCTGTACCACCTGTGGAAGATCTTCACCGAGCTGGGCGACGCGGAGCGTGCGCAGGAGTGCCGCGAGACGCTGCTGACCAACCCGCAGTTCGCCGGCCTGGAGTACCAGCGCATGGCGCAACGCGAGTCGAAGACCCCGTAGTGGGCATCGTCCGAGCCTGCTCTGGCCCTACTAACTCTGAGCGCAAGCGAGGGGATCGCAGCAAAAAGGGTTGGCGACGATTCTCATCCAGCGATATGCCAAGCGATCCCCTCGCTTGCGCTCAGGGTTAGTGTGGACTACTTCTCCTTCTTCCGCCATCGTCCTGCGGCGCCGCGTCGAGGAGCCGCTGCAGCAGCACCGGGTTGACGTGCCCGCGGAAGCGGACGACGCCGTTGACCGTGACCACGGGCACCCAGTCGCCGTGCGCCGCGACAAGCTCGGGGTCCGTGTCGATGTCGATGGCGTCGAGCTGGAAGCCTCGCGACTTCTGCGTTTGAAGCAGCAGCTTCCAGGCGTCGTCGCAGAGATGGCAGCCCGCGCGGGTGTGCAGCACGAAACACAGGTCGGGGCGCTGGCGGGCGCCGGGGCGGAGCCATCGCAAAAAACGCTTAAACATGGTCGCGGGCCGGTCGGGTCGCGGAGTCGGGAAAGCGTAGTCGGCCTCCCGGTGAGTTGCTATTGTAGTCTGATCGTCCCTTGAGGATGCCCGCCTGAGATTGGCCGCCGAGACCGGACACGAGGACGTTCCATGCCTTCGCCTCGCGAACAGCCCACCCCGCCACGACCACGCCGCCGCCAGGACACGATGCCTGGCGGCTGGCTTTGGGTGATCGTCCTGCTCCTGCTTGCGGGCGTGCTCTACTTCACGTTCGGCTCGCCTGCCTACCAGACGGTCGACTACTCCCTGTTCACCGGCCTGGTCAAGAAGGACATGGTGACGAAGGTCACCTTCAAGCAGGGGACCGACACGCTGCTGGCGGAGCTGGACAAGGAGAAGATCGACAAGCTGGCCGAGAAGGACCAGACGCTGCACCGCCTGCTGCGCTACGGCCGCGTCGAGGTGCAGTACTGGGTCGGCGACATGCACAGCGGCGAGCTGTCGAGGCTGCTGGCGAACGTCCCGCACCGGACCGAGCCGAGCGTGACCGCGTGGATCGGGCCGGCGTTCATGTTCCTGATGACGCTGCTGGTGCTGGCGTCGTTCTTCTTCTTCTTCTTCCTCCCGCGCATGCGCGACCCGATGGGGGGGAACTTCCTCAACAACTACATCAAAAGCCCGGCGCGGCGCTACGACAAGACGAAGCAGCGCGTCACGTTCGACGACGTGGCGGCCATGATGTACGCCAAGAGCGAGCTGCAGGAGATCGTCGAGTTCCTGAAGACGCCGGAGAAGTTCCAGAAGCTGGGCGCGCAGATCCCGAAGGGGGTGCTGCTCATAGGGCCGCCGGGCACGGGCAAGACCCTGCTGGCCCGCGCGGTGGCGGGCGAGGCGGGGGTGCCGTTCTTCAGCATCAGCGGGTCGGAGTTCATCCAGATGTTCGTCGGCGTCGGGGCCAGCCGGGTGCGCGACATGTTCCGCACGGCCAAGGAGAACGCGCCGTGCCTGCTGTTCATCGACGAGATCGACGCCGTCGGCCGCATGCGCGGCGCGGGGGTCGGCGGAGGCAGCGACGAGCGCGAGCAGACGCTGAACCAGATCCTGAGCGAGATGGACGGTTTCCTGCCGACCGAGTCGGTCATCGTCATCGCCGCGACGAACCGCCCCGACGTGCTCGACTCGGCGCTGCTGCGCCCGGGCCGCTTCGACCGGCATGTGACGGTCGATCGGCCGACCTGGCAGGGGCGGCTGGAGATCCTCAAGATCCACACGCGCAACAAGCCGCTCGCCGACGACGTGAACCTGGAGGAGCTGGCGCGCAAGGTGATCGGCATGACCGGCGCCGACCTGCGCAACCTCGCGAACGAGGCGGCCCTGATCGGCACGCGCGAGAACAAGAGCCGCATCGAACGCGTCGACTTCGAGAACGCCGTCGACCGTGTGCTGCTCGGCGCCAAGCGCGAGGAGATCCTGACGGTCGACCAGAAGCGCCGCACCGCGTACCACGAGGCGGGGCACGCCTTGGTGATGTGGTTCGAGCCGGAGGGGGACCCGCCGCAGAAGGTGACGATCGTGCCGCGCGGACGGACGGGCGGCGTGACGATGCGCGAGGTCGACGACGAACGCATGCACCACGGCATGGACTACTTCAAGGCGCAGCTCGCGTCGTCGATGGGGGGCCGGGCGGCGGAGCGGCTCATCTTCAACCAGCCGTTCGCGGGGGTGGAGATGGACTTGAAGCAGGCGACCCGCATCGCCCGCTACATGGTCACGCACCTGGGCATGAGCGACCGCCTGGGGCCGATGTCGTTCCGCGTCGGCGAGGAGCACGTTTTTCTGGGCAAGGAGATCCAGGAGGCGCGCGACTTCAGCGACGCCACCGCGCGGATCATCGACGAGGAGGTGCTGAAGCTGCTCCTCGAAGCTGACGAGCGGGCGTTCCAGATCGTCGCCGCCCACCGCGACGCCCTGGAGCGCGTGGTCGACGTGCTGATGGAGAAGGAGGAGATCTACAAGGAGGATCTCGTCAAGGCGATCGGCCAGCCGCGCCCGGCGTCGGAGACGGGGATCATGAAGCTCGAAGCGAAGCCGCCGGCGTAAGCGACGTGTGACATGTGCTGGTGAAAGCCCAGGGACGGCGTCCCTGGGGACATTGAAGTCCCCGGGGAGCCGTCCCTGTGCTTTCGGCATGATGGTCGAGGATCACGGCTCGATGGGAAGCCAGTCGGTGATGTCGAAGCGGGCGTGGGGCGAGGTGACCGGCGTGGGACCCGCAGCTTGATAAGCTGCCCGGCTTTCGCGCAGCAAACCTTCGATGCTGCGCGAGGTCAGCCCGCCGACCTCCTGCATGAACATCAGGTCGGCGTTGCCCGACATGCGGACCAGCTTCATGTCGGGGAACTGCTCCTGGAGCGCGTCGCTCAGCGCCTTGCCCGCAGTGCTGGCGGGCAGCAGCACGAACGAATGCACGCTCGTGGTCCCCTTGGCCGGCACGAGCGGCTGGGCGAGGTCGAGGTACTCGTTCGCCTGCCTCTGCAGCGTGTTGTAATGCCCCTCGGCCCCGTTGATCTCCATCTCGGAGTTGAGGATGTCGGCCACGTCCATCGTGGGAAGCCGGTCGCCGAGGAACTTGCTCGCCTCGACGAGAAGCGGATTGGCGAGCTGGCGGGTCAGATCGGCGTTGATGCAGACGCCGTCGAGGCCGCCATAAGGCATCAGCACGCGCTCGTACAGCTCCTTGTCGAGCAGCAGCCAATGGTCGGAGTGCAGGCTCTGCAGGAACTTCACCGCCGCCTGGTCGAGGTCGTTCTGGCCGTCCGGCATGACGACGCGCGAGGTGGCGGCCTGGCGAACCGCCTGGGCGAGCTGGTCGACCTCGGGCGGCGGCGTGGTGGTCAGCGTCAGGTCGGAGGAGGGGCGGGTGGTGGCCAGGTCGCCGTCGTCCGCCTTCCAGCCGAACTGGAGATTGTGCTGGAGGTTGAGCAGCCGCTGCTTGCAGAAGCCGAGGTCGCGCTGCCGTTCGTTGAGGCGCTGGGACAGGTTGAGCAGGCAGTGGCGCGACGAGACCGCCAGCTCCTCGTTCAGTTTCAGGTGGGAGAAGTGCGACAGCTGGTCCATGAACAGCCTCAGCTGGCGGCTTCGCGACCGCCCCCCGAACAAGCGGAACCCGCCGGAGCCGTTGACGCACTCGGCGAGCGCGTCCTCGACCTGCTTCCAGGCCTGCACCGACCGCGCGGGCTGGCTGGTGAGCGCGTCCGCCGTCTGCTTGACATGGGCCTGGATCGCGGCCAGCGCCTGCTCGGCGGCGTGAACGCGGAAACCGGGGTGCTGCATCAGCGCGTGGACTTCCTGGGCGATCCTGCGGTCCCATTCCTCGGCGACGTTCTGGGCGGCGGCCTGCAGGAGCCGGGCGAGCCGGGTCTTGCGCCACTCGTTGACCTCGATGTCGCCTTCCTCGCCGGTGCCGACCCAATCGCGGACCCGTGCGAGCGACTGCTTGGCCCAGTTGCCCGGATCGTCCTGTGCGACGGACTGCTGGAGTTGATCGTCCAGCTTGGCGAGGATGCCCGCCATCATCTCGGCGGGGGTGTTGCCCGATTCGCCGGTGCTGCCGGAGGCGACGGAGCTGGCTTCGATGCGCTTGGCGAGCTGGTCGGGGCCCAGGTCGGCGTGGCGGCGGAAATGGCTGGCGACGCGATGCACCTCCTGCTGCACCTCCGGCGAGAGCTGGACGCAGTCGCTGGCGACCCAGTTCTCGATGAGGCGCTTGCAGGCGTGGCGGGCGGCGTCGTGCAGGAGCAGGCCGCGCGGGAACCAGACCGAGTAGGTGCCCAGGCTGCGCAGCGGCAGCGACAGGCCCCCCATGCCGACCTGGCCCTCGTCCTTCTCCTCCTGGCCGCGCAGCTGGTCGAGCCGCAGGCCGAGCGGCGTGGTCAGCTCGTGGAAGAGGTAGTTCCCCAGGTGCGCGATGGTGGCGTCGCTGGATTCGGGGGCGCGGTCCGCCGCAGGCAGCAGATAGACCGAGTTGAAGGGCGATCCCTGGTCGACGACGCGCGGGCCGTCGGCGCCGTACTGGGCGGCGAAGGAGACGTTCAGGTCGCTGAAATGGTTCAGCTCGGTGAGCGTCGCGTAGACGTTCGCCAGTTCCGCCTTCGGCGCGGCGGGGTCCTGCGGGGCGCCGCAAGCGAGGAAGGCGACGACGCGCGCCTCGAGCTGGCGGAGGCTGACGAGCGTGCGTTTGACGGCGAAGCCGAGGTCGGGGAGCAGGCCGCTGGAGCCGCCGCCCGCCGAGCCGACCACGTAGACGCGCGGGGTGCTGTTGCACAAAGCGAGGCCGGTGTTGGTGACCGACTGGAAGATGTTGTCTGGCTTGGTGATGTCGACGATCTCGCGGCGGAGCCTGGCGAGCAGCCGCTGCTGGTTGTCCGCGAACGCCAGCCTGCCCAGGGCGCGCGACCCCTGCGTCTGCAGCGAGCGCGGCATGCTGTAGAGCTTCTCGCGGGGGAGCCAGTCGCCGAGGTGGTCGAGGCTGCGGCGCCGGTAGTTCCCGACCGGCTGGAGCGGCAGGTGGCAGACCTCGTTGCGGGTCAGCACGACTTCGGGCGAGCCGTGGAACGCGCGCTGGATCGACTCCGCGTCGGGGTCGAGGTACAGGAAGCGCAGCAGAGGCAGCTTCTCCAGGTCGCCGAAGCGATCGAGGAAACGGCAGCGCAGCTCCATGATCGCCTTGTAGCCGAACGCGCCGACGCCGATGATGAGGGTCGGCCGCAGCGCCCCGTTGTCGGGCTGCATGACGGTGACGCCGAGGTCGGAGACTTCGACGTCCTGTTCCTTGTCCTCGCAGACGATCCGCTGCGAGGTCGGCATCGCCAGCCGGGGCGCCTCCAGCCCGGCGAACTCCAGCGATTCGAGGAGCACGTCCTCCATCGTGTGCGCCATGGTCTTGGCGCGGTGGCCGCTGTCCCCGGCCGCGGCGCGAGCGGTCAGCTCGACGGCGCGGGCGGACGACTGCGCTTTGTACAGGGCCGCGATGAACGACATGCAGTTGGCGAAGCGCTTGTTGGGGTCCTTCGACAAGGCCCGCCCGACGATCGCGCGTTCGGGCTCCGGCAGCGAGCGCAGGTCCGGCTCGGCCTGCAGGTGCATCTGCGCCATCTGCCGGATGTTCTTCGCGTTGAAGGGGCGGTGGCCGGTCAGCATCTCCTGGTAGACGATCGCCAAACTGTACTGATCGCTGTAGCGGGTGACGTACCCTTCGAAGGTTTCGGGGCCGGCGTAAACCGGCGTGACACCGCCGGTGACCGTGGCCCGCGCCCCTTCGAACGCTTTCGCCAAGCCGAAGTCGGCGACCTTCACGTGGTCGAACACGAGGAACAAATTCTGCGGCTTGATATCGAGGTGCTGGATCTGATAGTGCGTGTTCATCAAATCGAGGGCTTCGGCCGCCTCGTGCATGTACCGCAGTAATTCTTCGCGCGGGATTCCCGGCAGTCCCGTCATCCGGCATTCGCGGAAGCGATCCCAGAGGTTGCGGTCGGCCAACTCCATGACGATAATGAGTTGACCGTCGATGATGTCGAAGCGTTCGAGCGACAGGATGTACGGGTGGCGGATCGTTTTGACGCGGTGCAGGGCTTTGAGTTCTTGCTCGGCGGCGCGGCCTTCGTCCTCGGTGGCGTCCAAGTCCCCGAAGACGAATTTCATCGCCTTATGGAATCCGCCCGGCGCTTCGACCTTCCAAACTTCCCCGAAGCCGCCGCGGCCGAGTCGTTCGATCAGACGGTAGCCGCTGAGTTGATCGGGCAG
>JAYSSW010001091.1:0-2578 GCA_043720335.1 Planctomycetia bacterium | reverse complement strand
CCGCTTGCCCGTCTCGAAGACGTCCCCCAGGATCAGGAACCGCTCGACCCCCTCCGATCGGAGGGCGCGGATGGCCCGGTCGAGGCGTTCGACCTCCTCGTGGATGTCGGCGAGGAGCCCGAGGCGCATCGGTCACCTGCGAGGTCAATCCCCGTTGCCCGTCATTCACCCATCAAGCGTCGGAACTCGGCGAAGAGGTACTGGCTGTCGTGCGGGCCGGCGGAGGCTTCGGGGTGGTACTGGACGCTGAAGATCGGCAGGCGGGCGTGGCGGAGGCCCTCGAGGGTCTGGTCGTTGAGGTTGATGTGGGTCGGCTCGACGTCGCGGGGCAGGCTGTCGGGGCTGACCGCGAAGCCGTGGTTCTGGCAGGTGATCTCGACCCGGCCGCTGCGCTGGTTCAGCACCGGCTGGTTGGCCCCGCGATGGCCGAACTTCATCTTGAAGGTCTTGCCGCCGAGCGCGAGGCCGAGAAGCTGGTGCCCCAAACAGATTCCGAAGATCGGCTTCACGCCGATCAGCTGGCGCATCGTTTCGATGGCGTAGGTAAGCGGTTCGGGGTCGCCGGGGCCGTTCGAGATGAAGACGCCGTCGGGGTCGAGGGCGAGGATTTCCTTCGCGGTCGAAGTGCCGGGCAGAACCGTCACGTCGCAGCCGACTTGCACCAGGCAGCGGAGGATGTTCCACTTCATGCCGAAGTCGAGGGCGACGACGCGGTGCCGTTTCTTGCCCGGATGCAGATCCTGCGTGGCGAGCGGCGTGAGGAAGCCTTCCGACCAGCCGAAGTTCCCGGCGGGCATCACCGTCCGTGCCAGGTCGCGGCCCACGATGCTGGGGGCGCTGCGGGCCTTGTTGACCAGCGACACGTCGTCGAGGTCGGTCGTGGACAAGACGCCCTGCATGGCGCCGCGCACGCGCAGCCTGCGGACCAGGGCGCGGGTGTCGATGCCTTCGATGCCGATCACGCGGTGGGCGGCGAGGTGGGCGTCGAGGGTTTCGTGCGAGCGGAAGTTGCTGGGGATGCGCGTCAGTTCTCGGACGACGAAGCCTTCGACCTGCGGCTTGTTCGATTCGCGGTCCACGGAGTTCACGCCGTAGTTGCCGATGAGCGGATAGGTCATCGTGACGATCTGGCCCTTGTAGGAGGGGTCGGAGAGAACCTCCTGGTAGCCGGTCATGCTGGTGTTGAAGACGACTTCGCCCTGGGTTTCGCCCGTCGCTCCGAAGCCGCGACCGTGGTAGACGCCGCCGTCCTCGAGAGCCAGTTTCGCCGAGATGCCCGCCATCAATGCCTCCTCCGCGCAAAAAAAAATTTCCCTTAGTTTACGTCCCAGGGGATGAGGGGCAATCGTCCTTTTCCCGAAGCTCCCCAGCGGGAGGGCGTTTCGCGGGCGATTCCGCGAATCTGCCAAATCCCGCTGCGGCCCCTCTGGAGAACTCCCCGCTTGGTGGATATTCTGATAAAGATTTGTTGTCGCAAATTCTGGGACCAACGCAGCGGAGTGGACAAAACCCATGCCCTACATCGGCATCGACTTTGGCACCAGCAACTCGGTCGTCGCGAACTTCCAGTACGGCCAGGCGGAGGTGCTCCCCAATCGCGAAGGGCAGCTCTGGACCCCCTCCGTCGTCACCATGCGACAGGACGGCAGTCTCGCTCTCGGACAGGAAGCCAAGGAGAACTTCAACGAGCAGCGCTCCATCCGCTCCATCAAGCGCATCCTGGGCACCAATGAGCGCGTCCCGTTCGTCGGCCAGAACCTGCGCACCGAACAGATCGCCACGATGGTGTTCGGCCTGCTGAAACGCGACGCGGAGAAGACGCTCAACGAAACGATCACGAAAGCCGTCGTCACCATCCCCGCCAACTCGAAGGGGCTGGCCCGGCACGCGACGAAGCTCTGCGCCGGCGCCGCAGGGCTTCAGGTGCTGACCCTCATCAACGAGCCGACCGCCGCCGCCATCTGCTACGGCCTGAACGCCCAGCAGGACCAGACCATCCTCGTCTACGACTTCGGCGGCGGCACCCTCGACGTCACCATTCTCCGCATCCACCACGGCGTCTTCGAGGAGATCAGCAGCAAGGGCATCGGCAAGCTCGGCGGCGACGACTTCGACGCCGTTCTTGGCAACCTCCTCGCCAAGCGATTCAACGAGAAGCACGGCTACGACATCCTCAACTCGCCGTACAAGACGCAGTTCCTCATCGCGGTCGAGAAGGCCAAGATCGAGCTGTCGACCAGCCCCACCGCCGTCGCCCGCAAAGCGGAACTCGTCCCGGATCGGCATCTCAGCCTTGAGGAGGAGATCGACCGCCAGACCTTCGAGAAGGAGATCATGTCGCTCGTCGTGAAGTCGGGCGAGGCGATCGAGGAAGCCCTGAAGCTGCGCGGCATGAGGCCGCGCGACATCGACAAGGTGCTGCTGGTCGGCGGCACGAGCAAGATCCCGCTCATCCGCCGCTTCGTGTCGGAGAAGCTCGCCGGCAAGGAGCCGGAGCCGTTCGACAAGATCGACCCCATGACGTGCGTCGCCCAGCAGCACCTTGTCGATGTCGCGCGGCCTCATGCCGCGCAGCTTC
>JAYSSW010001090.1:0-5490 GCA_043720335.1 Planctomycetia bacterium | reverse complement strand
TCGCGCAGCGAGAGACGACCGGCGGCGACTTCCTCGCTGCGCGTCGGCGGCCCCGACACGGGACGCCCAAGCCGCATCGTCGCGCGTGCTGCCTCGCTCGCGCTTCGGGCTCAAAGTGTCGGCCCTGAGCCCGAAGCGCGAGCGAGGCAGCACGCGCACGGGTGCAAAGGCGGTCCCGGCGTCTCCGGTCTGCCGACGCGCAGCGAGGAACGGCGTTCCGCGTCCAGCATGCGGCGGCCTGAGCCCGAAGCGCCAGCGAGGCAGCACGCGCGGCGATGTGAAGGCCAGGGAGCGGCGACTCGCGCAGCGAGAGCCGACCGGCGGCGCATGCCTCGTTGCACATCTGCAGCCCCGACACGGGACGCCAAAATCACATCGTCGCGCGTGCTGCCTCGCTCGCGCTTCGGGCTCAAAGCAGCACGCGCGACGATGCGGGAAAATGGCAGCGGCGACTCGCGCAGCGAGAGACGCTTTGATCCCGAAAACGCCATTCCTCGCTGCGCGTCGGCGGCCCCGACACGGGACGCCCAAGCCGAACCGTCGCGCGTGCTGCCTCGCTGGCGCTTCGGGCTCAGGCGCTGCGCTTCCGCCGGGACGCCGCCGCCGCTCACGCGTCGCTCGCCAGCGGGAACTTGATCGGCTGGCGCTCGCGGCTCGAGCGGTAGATCGCTGTGAACATCTCGACGACGATCCTTCCTTGCTCGCCGGCGACGAGCGGCGGGCGGTCGTCGCGCACGGCTTGCAGGAAGTCCTGGATCTGCAAGCGGTGGTAGTGAGCCGTCGCGTTGCGGCTCCGGAAGGCGGCGCGGTCCTCGGCCTGGAAGGTGGCCAGCAGCGATTCCTCGCCGGGGATCGTCCACAGGTCGTTCAGCGGCGGCTCGGCGATCTCGGAGACGCCGGCGACGAAGGTGGCGCCGCGGTCGGTCTCGACGCCGACCGACGCGCCGTTGGCGCCGTGGACGTGGACCTTGGTGTAGACGCCGGGCTTCTGCGAGAGGCTGGTGACGATGGAGCCGAGGCCGCCGCTTTTGAAGCGGACGATGGCGAGGGCGGTGTCTTCCACTTCGATGAAGGGGTGGTTGAGGTTGGCCCAGCAGCCGGTGACCTCGTCGATGTCGCCCATGAACCACTGGAGCAGGTCGAGCTGGTGGGGCGACTGGTTGACGAGGACGCCGCCCCCTTCGGTGGCCCATTTCCCACGCCAGGGATCGGACTGGTAGTAGGCCTGGTCGCGCCAGCTGAACATGGAGAAGACGCCGAGGACCGGGGCGCCGATCTTGCCCGCGTCGATGGCGGCCTTCATGCGCAGCACCGGCTCGTAGAGCCGGCGCTGGCTGACGACGCCGAGCTTCACGCCGGCTTTCCGCGTCGCCGCGAGCATGGCGTCGCAGTCGGCCAAACTGGCGGCGAGCGGCTTCTCGACCAGCGACGCCGCCCCCGCCTCGGCGGCGCGGACCACCGCTTCGGCGTGCAGCGGGTGCGGCGTGCAGACCATCACCGCCTGAGGCGCCGCTCCCTTCAGCATCGTTGCGAGATCGTTGAACGCGCGTCCGCCGAACCGCTCGGCGAACGAGGTAGCTCGCGCCAGGTCATGGTCGCAGACGGCGACGAGTTGCGATTCGTCGAGGTCGCGCAGGGCCGCCGCGTGGATCTGCCCGACCTTGCCGCAGCCAACGAGCGCCGTTCGCACGGTACGCATGGGGACGCCTTGTCGTTCGAGGTGAACCAATGGGGAGTGATTTGAAGTTTCACCAGCCCCGTTGCGCGTCCGTACCTGCGCGCGAAAAAACAGGTCGGCGCCGTTCCCCCGAAGGCGGCCGACCTGCGTGCGGGGAGCCTGAAGCTCCGCCATGAGAGTGCTTCGTCAGCGCTTCGCCGGCGCGGCGGGTGTCGTTGTCGCTGTCGCCGTCGGCGTCAGCATCTCCGCGTTGCGTTCGCGGTCCAGCTCCTCTTCCAGGGCCTGGGCCTGCGAATGCGCGTTGTCGGGCGTGACCACCTCAGCCGTCACCACCACGCGGTTGCGGAACTCGAAGTCCAGCACCGACGCGAGCTTGCCGTCGCCTTTGTTGTCGGGCAGGGCCGTCACGCAGCCCGAATTCGCCAGCAGCAGCACCGCCAGCCATCCCCCGTGCAGAAGCTTCATCGGCGTTCCTCCTTCGGGGCGGGTGCTGCGGGTGTCACGGTCGTCGCTGGGCGGGGCCTCGGCCTGCCGGCGTCCGTCGCGGTGGTTTCTTCCACCGCGTCGCCCGTGACCGACCTCGCCCCGGTCTTGCGGGCGTAGGCCTCCCACGCCCGTGCTTCGAGCTGGTCGGCGCGGCGTTTCAGGTCGTCGTCG
Source organism: Planctomycetia bacterium (assembly GCA_043720335.1). Classification (GTDB taxonomy): domain Bacteria; phylum Planctomycetota; class Planctomycetia; order Gemmatales; family Gemmataceae; genus JAYSSW01. Next base: position 3,155 of record JAYSSW010001090.1, on the reverse strand, counting down.
CGGTTCTCGGCGGCGATCTCGCGGAGCTTGTCGCACACCTCGACGCGGCGCAGCCATTCGTCCTTGGCCGACTTCTCATCGACCACAACGACCGGAGCGGCGGGCTTGGCGGCCGGGTCGTCCTTCTTGGTCTCGGCGGCGGTCTTCATGCCAGGCATGAAGAGGCGCGTGAACCAGGTGCTGCGTGGCTCGTCGCTGCGAGCGAGGCCGACGGCCATGAGGCCGCAGGCCAGGGCGAAAAGCCAGGTGCGGAGGCTGCCGCGATGCATCGTCGTCCCCCCCGTGATGCGGACGGCGCCCCCCGAACTCCCCCGTTGGCTGGGCGTGCCTGCGTCGCGTGTTGGTTGCTGGATGGGCGGACGTATGCCAAGTTCGCGGAGCGTTGTCCAGAGCAGATTGGGAAAATCGGTCCACGAAGGGCGCCGTTCAACCACACGCCTCCGGCGAGGCGGGTCGGCCAGGCCGAGATCCCGCGGAAGGCGTTCCTCCACGAAGGACACGAAGCAGCACGAAGAGAGACGGAAACAAACCGCGCCCGGCAGGGAGCGGCCAAAACAAGCGGCGACGCATGGACTACAAGTTGCTTCTCGGGTAGGGTATTGGACTCGGATCTCCAAGTTCAATCGTGTAGAATGGGTTGAGAAGCGATCGTGTATCCACTTCCCGACGAAGCGTTTGTTGTTCGTGGCGGGCAAAACACGTCGGCGAGCTTTGAGAATGGCTCCGGTGTTTCTCTCGACCCGCAAGGACTGCTGCAGGACGTGTCGGTCAACAGCGGCTCGAACGCGGGCATCCCGGAACTGGTCAGCCCGAATGTATCGACCGGCTATCCCGGCATCCCGCACAATCGAATCGGGGTGACAACCGCCGGCCAGATTCGACAAGCAGGCGGCGATGTGGTGGCGACGCCGCGCAAACGAAATCCGTTCCACGCAACCTTGAGTGGGCTTACTCCCCAGCAAGCGAGCGAACTGTTTACGCCCACCGTCGCGAATCCTTCCAAGAGCAAGTGAAGGCCGATCATGAGAATCCCCGAAATCTACGCTGATTTTCACCGTCTCGACGACCAAAATCGCATCGTGCTCGATTCGGTTGGAACGCGGCGAGCCATTGCACAGCTTCAACTTCAACTGCGTCCCGGCATGGTGGTGCTGCTGCACACTGACGATGCCGACGAGTCGGGCCAGCCGGACGATTTGATGGCGATTGGCGTCGTGCAGTTCGACAACATGGAGAAGCGCTGGGTCGCTCGCGTGAACTGGCAACGCCTGTTCCACCGTTCGCAACGGAGCGAAAGCATTGTTCTGGAACCGCTGTGCGAGCTTCTGCATGAGCGCGACGAAATGATCCTCGCCCTGCAAGCGATGCTCGATCATGCCGCTCCGGTCGATGTCGACGCGGTCCTCGCGAACCGCTCGGAAAACACGCCGATGAGCGAGTTCATCGCGGAGCTGGAGCGGGAATCGTCCCTCTGAGCGAAGGTCTCCTGTTCGCCGTTCAGTTGCTGAACCAGCCCCGTGCGAAACGGGAACAGCTTCTCATCCTGGATCGTTCAAGTCAGGCATAGCCTGACCTACCGGAGCGTCCCCGGAGAAATTGCTTTCTGGCTGCAACTGCTCAAGAAAAACAGCGAAGGAATCAGTGACCAGGACAAGTTTGACGTTGTCAAAACTTGGTTCTTCGTTTGCGCAGCATGAATGATGGTGGTCCCAAAAGTACACCCTTCCGCGATGCTCGCCTTTTGTCCCAATGCAAAAAAGATCGCCGCCCGTGTCTTCCGCGATTGCAACGAGTGTGGCGGGTAGAACGTCCTTGCAGTGGTCGTGGATAATGTCGAGCTGAAGCGATCCGTTGTGCAGGCCAAATGTTTGGCTGTTCACGCATGCGTAAGGTTCTGTTTTGCCGGGCGGCACATAAACGCAAGAACTGAGGACGGCACCATTGTGCTTCACGAGAAAAGCTCGGTAATCAGCCGGAAGTGTGGCTCCGATCTTAATTTCAAAAAGAACGAGTCGAGATTCGTTGATCGGGCCATTGGGGTTTGATGCAATAACTGTCGCCATTCGATGGCTCTTCCTTCATCGAAAATCGTTGTTGCATGTCAGCGAACATACTGACGCAAGCAAGCCTACGCCGTCGCGGCCCGACGCAAGCGGTCGCGCACCGCCAACCACGCGTCTGTAGCAGGCGGGGCTTCGACGACGATGCGCGCGTAGCCGGCGGCGTCGAGCGTGTGCAGCGTGGCGTACAACTCCGTAGCGTACGCAGCGGGGTCGTCGGGCATCTTGATCGCGTCGGCGGCGTCGGCGAACGTCAGCCAGGCGATGCGCTGGCCGGCGGCGCGCAGTTCGGCGACGCGCGGCGCTGCGTCTCCTTCGACGAGTTCGAGCGGCGTGCGCGGGGCGTAGTGCTTCGCCATCTGGCCGGGCGAACGGGCGAGTGTCGCTGTTTCGACGGGGCCGGTTTCGACCACGCCGACGCACGCTTGCAGGTCGGCCAGCGACACCAGGCCGGGGCGCAGCAAGCGGGGCGGCGACACGCTCACGTCGAGCACCGTCGATTCGAGGCCGCCGGTCGTGGGGCCGCCGTCGAGGATCAGGTCGATCAGGCCGTCGAGGCTGCGTGCGACATGCTCGGCACGGGTCGGCGAAAGCTGTGTTGATCGGTTGGCGCTGGGGGCGGCGAGCGGGAAGCCGCAGGCGCGCAGCAGCGCCAGCGCGACCGGGTGGGCGGGGACGCGCAGCGCGACGGTGGCGCCGCCGGCGGTGACGATGTCGGGGACGTGGTCGGCGCGCGGCAGCACCAGCGTCAGCGGGCCGGGCCAGAACGTATCGGCCAACTTCCGGGCGGTGTCGTTCCAGCCGGTGGTCAGGGCTTTCGCGTCGTCAACGCTGGCGACGTGGACGATGACCGGGTTGCTGGCGGGCCGGCCCTTCGCGCGGAAGATGCCGGCGACAGCGACACGATCGAGCGCGTTGGCGCCGAGGCCGTACACGGTCTCCGTCGGGAACGCGACGAGGCCGCCGCCGCGCAGGATCGCGGCGGCGCGGGCGATGGTGGCGGCGTCGGGGTGAAGTGTTTGCATGGTGATTCAATTTCAAGCCCGCTGCCGTCTGAGGCGGCGGGGTCAAGGCGTGTGTTGACCCCGCCGCCTC
>JAYSSW010001089.1:0-5494 GCA_043720335.1 Planctomycetia bacterium | reverse complement strand
CCGCCATCGCGAAGGCGTAGCCAGCCGGCCAGGGTTCAACCTCCAAGGGACAAGCGTTTCGCTTGTCCCTTTTTTTCGTCCATCGAAGGGGACGCGATGCGAAGCCGACGCCTCGCTGTGCTGGCGGCGATCCTGCTCCCCGCCACTTTCCTGGCGCTGTCGGCGTGCTTCCCCGGCGATGAGACGCATGGAGTCGTCGAAGCCGAGGGGAAGCCGGTCGCTGGCGCGGTGGTGCGCTGGCAGGGAAGCTCATCAAGCACGCGGACGGACGCGCAGGGCCGTTTCCTCCTGCCGCCGCTCCGTGACCAAGCGCGCATCGTCGCCAGCGCCCCAGGCCATCGCATCGGCTGGATCGAGTCGCGCGCGGCGTCGAAACGCATCCGACTCGCGGCGCTGCCAGCCGAGGACCACGCAGACCACGCCTGGATCGACGCGCACGCCGACCCCGCCCAGCCCAGCAACTGCGCCCACTGCCACGCCGAGATCTACCGAGAATGGGCCGGCAGCGCGCACGGCCGATCCGCTCGCAATCCGAAGTTCCTCAGCTTCCACGGCGGCGACGGCGCGCGCAGGACGTGGAACGTGAGGAGCGAGCATCCGCTCGGCGCCGGCGTGTGCGCGGCGTGCCACCTCCCGACGCTGTCGTCGCCGACGCTCGACTACGACCCGCGCGAGGCGAAAGGGGCGGCCGCCAGCGGGGTCCACTGCGACTACTGCCACAAGGTCGCCGCCGCCCCGGTCGCCAAGCTCGGCGTGCGCTTCGGCCGCGACGGGCTGGCGCTGCTGAGGCCGGCGAAGGGGGACCAGCTCTTCTTCGGCCCGCTCGACGACGCGGTGCGCCCCGGCGAGTCGTTCGCGCACCTGCCGCTTTACAAGGAGAGCCGCTACTGCGCGTCGTGCCACGAGGGGGTCGTGTTCGGCGTGCACGCCTACGCCACGTATTCCGAGTGGCTCGCCAGCCCGGCGAAGCAGCAGGGGAAGCAGTGCCAGGACTGCCACATGGCCCCGACCGGAACCATGACGAACATCGCCCCCGGAAAAGGGGGCGTCGAACGCGATCCGCGCACGCTCGCCAGCCACCACGTCCCCGGCGCGACCGGCGACATGCTGCGGCGCGCGCTGAAGCTGTCGGTGAAGTCCGAACCGCTCGCCGACGGATGGCGCCTCGAAACGACGATCGATCCGCAGGAAGTCGGCCATCGCGTGCCGACGGGGTTCGTCGACCGCCACCTCGTCCTGCGCGTCATCGCTTGGGACGAGCAGGGCAAGCCGGTCGCACATGCCGAAGGCCCGACGCTGCCCGCCAGCGCTCGCCCGTGGCAAGGCGAAGCCGGCTTCCTGTACGCCAAGCGGCTCGTCGGCGCCGACGGCCGCACGCCGGTCCCGTTCTGGCTGCCCGTCGAAAAGATCGTCGACACCCGCCTGCATCCGGGCCGCGCCGACCGGCAGGCGTTCGTCTTCCCGGCGACGGCGAAACGGGCCGAGGTGCAGCTCTGGCATCGCCGCTTCTGGCAGGAGGTCGCCGGCGAGCGCGGCTGGACCGACCACGAAACGCTCGTCGTGCTGAAAAAGATCGAACGCTGACGCGCGATTGCCATTCTCGCCGGGACATGCCGCCTGATACACTGAACGGAAACCGGCTCTCCTTGGATGCTCGACCATGCTGCTGCGCGGCCTGCTGATCCTCTCCATGACTCTTGTCCCGCTCGCCACGGCCCGCGCGGGCCTGCACTTCTCCGGCGAGACGTTCTCCCCCCTCCCCTCGCAATGGCGCGGACTGCTGCTCGACCAGCGCCTGCTGCGCGGCATCGCCGTCAAGCCGAGCGCGACCGTCGAAGCAAGCACCCTTCGCTTGCAGTACGAGCGCGACGCGGACAAGCTCGATCAGCGCGATCCCGCGACGCTCAGCGCCGACGAAGCGGCCGACCTCGGCACGCTGCACGTCCGCCTCGGCAACCTGCCGCGCGCGATGGAGACGCTTCGCGCCGCCCTGCGCCGCCATCCCAACCATTTCGCCCTGCACGCCAACCTCGGCACCGCTTGGCATCTGCTCGGCGATCTCCCGCAAGCCGCGGCGCATCTCGAACAGGCCGTCCGCCTCGCGCCCGGCAAATGGCTCGCCTTCGAGGAGGCGCATCTGAAACTCGTCCGCCAGCGCATGCGAGCCGGCAAAGCCGCGCCGGGCCTCGACGATCTGTTCGGGGTCCGCTACCTCGGCGACCGCGACGCCTACACGCCAGGCAAGATCGCGGCGGCTGAGATGAAGAAGCTCCCCGCCAAGGCGGTCGCCGTCGCCCAGCAGCTTTCGCTGTGGCTGCCCGCGGACGGCGCGCTGCTCTGGCAGCTCGCCGAACTCGCCAACGCCCACGGCGACGTGCGCAGCGCCGCCTCGATGATGGAAGGATGCGTCGTGCAGTTCGGCATGTCGCACGCCGACCTGCGCCGACATCGCCACATGCTGAAGGAAGCGGCTGACACCATCGCGAAGGCCGACCTCGCCGCCAAGGACGGGCACGAGGACAAGCACGCCGGCACCATCGCGTTCCGCTCGCGCCGGCCTCTCGTCACGAAGCTCGACCTCGCCCCGCTGCCGCCGATCAGCGCGACCGGCGTCAATCCCGCGCCGTGGGAGCTGTTTTCCGAGACGGTGATCGAGAGGCCGTTCAAGCCGAGCTTCCCGAAGTACCTCCGCGAACTGGACGGCAAGCAGGTCGTGCTGACCGGTTTCATGTACCCGCTGCGCGACGACCCGATGCCGACCACGTTCCTGTTCATCGAAGCCCCGGTCGGCTGCTGGTTCTGCGAGACGCCCGGCCCGACGCAGGTGCTCATCGTCGAACTCGCCGGCGGCGCCACGGTCGAGCCGTCCCGCCAGGTGACGAAGGTCATCGGCACGCTGAAGCTCAACCGCACCGACCCTGAGCAGTACCCCTTCACGCTCGTCGACGCCAAGGTCGGCGTCGCGGACTAACTTCGCGCCTACAATGCTCCCGATGGAACCGCCCGCGATCCGCACCGAAGACCTGACCCGCACCTACCGCAAGGGCCGCAAGGGCTGGCTCCGCAAGGCGCCCGCCGAGGCGGAGTTCGTCGCGCTCGGCGGCGTGAGCCTGGAGGTGCGCCCCGGCGAGCTGTTCGGCCTGCTCGGCCCCAACGGCGCGGGCAAGACGACGCTCATCAAGATCCTCACGACGCTGCTGGCGCCCAGCACGGGGCGGGCCTGGGTGGACGGGCACGACGTGGTCGCCGACCCCTACGCCGTGCGGCCGCGCATCAACATGGTCTCCGGCGGCGAGTCCTCGGGCTACGGCATCCTGACGGTGCGCGAGAACCTCTGGCTCTTCAGCCGCATCTACGGCGTCACCAACGCCGACTGGAAGGCCCGCACCGACCGCATGCTCGACGTGGTCGGCCTGAACGAGAAGGCGGGCAGCCGCGTCAGCCACCTGTCCACGGGGCAGCGCCAGAAGATGAACTTCTGCCGCGGCTTCCTGACCGACCCGAAGATCCTCTTCCTCGACGAGCCGACGCTGGGCCTCGACGTGACCGCCGCGCGGGCGATCCGCGGCTTCATCAAGGAGTGGATGCGCGAGCGGCCCGAGCGGACGCTGCTGCTCACGACGCACTACATGGCCGAGGCCGACGAACTCTGCGACCGCCTGGCGATCATCGACCGCGGCAAGGTCCTCGCCTGCGACACGCCCGCGAACCTGAAGCGCCGCGTGCAGCAGTACCCGATGTTCGCGCTTTCGCTCTCGCCCGGGAACCGCACACTGGACCTGCGGGCGACCCCCGGCGTCCACGCCGTGACGACGACCGAGTGCCGACGACGGTCGAGGTCAAGCTGGCGCTGCTGGACGAATCCGTCATTGGCGCCGCCGTGCAAGCCGTGGTGGCGAGCGGCACGAAGATCCTGAACCTGACGAAGGTCGAGCCGACCCTGGAAGACGTCTTCCTCGAACTCGTCGGCCACGGCCTGAGCGAAGCCGAACCCGCCAAGGCCGCTGGCTAACGCCCCCCGATGCTACCCCCACGCCCCCGGGCGCCGCAAGGAACCGAATGCCCGAGACGCTGCGACTCTTGACCCTGGCCATGTTCGCGCGGGCCTACCCGCGCATGGTCTGGATGTTCCGCAACCGCACCTGGCTGTTGCAGGAGACGGTGCTGCCGATCCTCTCGGTCTCCGCGTTCGCTTACGTCTACAAGGCGATGAACGCGCCGCCGGAGTACGTCGGCTACGTGATCCTCGGCACCGCCATGACGACCTTCTGGCTCAACGTGCTCTGGAGCATGGGCGCGCACCTCTACTGGGAGCGCGACAGCGGCAACCTCGAACTCTACGTCATGGCCCCCGCGCCGATGATGGGCGTGCTGGCCGGCATGGCCCTGGGCGGCATGACCACCACGCTCGTCCGCGCGCTGACGATCGTGCTGACCGGGGCGCTGCTGTTCCAGGTGCCGATCCAGCCGTCGAGCTGGTGGCTCTTCGGCCTGGTCTTCGCGCTGACGATGACGGCACTTTACGGCCTGGGGATGATGTTCGCGTCGGTCTTCCTGCTCTTCGGCCGCGAGGCCTGGCACACGATGAACCTGCTCCAGGAGCCGGTCTACCTGTTCACCGGCATGAACTTCCCCGTCAAGGCGCTGGCCGCGATGGTGCACTTCGCCCTGCCCGGCATCGCGCTGGTCATCCCGCTGACCGCCGGCATGGACGCGATGCGGCAAGTCCTCTTCGGCCGCGACGGCTTCCTGCCCGTGACCACCGAACTCGCCATCCTGGCGGTCCTCTCGGTGATCTTCCTCTTCTGCGCCGCCCGCAGCCTGATCTGGATCGAGCGCAAGGCCCGCCGCGACGGCAAGCTGACGGTGAAGTGGCAGTGACATTTCCCGGCGAGCGGCGTGGCGTCAGCCCGCCGGTCCAACCTGTGTGCGGGGTGACTCCCCGGTGCGTGCGCCGGGGATCTTCCCTGGGGATGTGACCCCCTATTCGGGAGCGCCCGAAACTTCCCCCCCCGGTTGCGACTCCCTATTCGGGCTGGACCGGCGGGCTGACGCCACGCCGCTCGCCGGGAGGGTCGCCGGGGGCTTTCGCGTGGGCGCGGAGGTCGCGCCAGAGGGTGGCGAAGTCGGCGGGGGGGGCCTCGTCCCAGGACATGACCTCGCCGGTCTTGGGGTGCGTGAAGCCGAGCCGCACGGCGTGCAGCATGGGCCGCAGGGCGCCGCTGCCGTCGGGGAGCGGCTTGCCGTGCGTGGGGCGGTCATAGAGCTTCTCGCCACAGAGCGGGTGCCCGGCCTCGCCGAGGTGGATGCGGACCTGGTGCGTCCGGCCCGTCTCCAGACGGCACTCGACGGCGGCGTACTGGCCCAGACTTTCCGCGACTTTCACGTTCGTCACCGCCCGCTTCGCCTCGGGGTGGGCAACGTCCCCACTCCCGCGCCGGCCGTCGCCGCGGTCGGGCACCAGGGTACTTTCGATGCGGCCGGGCTTCGGCAG
>JAYSSW010001088.1:0-2583 GCA_043720335.1 Planctomycetia bacterium | reverse complement strand
GAATCGGCCGTCCATCGCCGCCATCGCGCGGGCGCCCTGGATGAGGAAGATCCCCGCGCGCGGGCCGGCGCCGAAATCGACCATCTTGCGGATGAACTCCGGCGCCAGCGGATCGGCGGGCCGCGTCGAACGCACCAGTCGGGTGACGTACTCCTCGACGTAGTCGCCGACCGGCACCGAGCGGATCAGCTTCTGCAAGTTCAGGATTGCGCGGGCGCTCAGAACCTTGGCGATCTCCAACGGCTCGTCGCGCGTCGCCAGGTGCAGGATGCGCTTCTCCTCGTCGAACGAGGGGTAGTCGACTTTGATGTTGAACATGAAGCGGTCGAGCTGGGCTTCCGGCAGCGGGTACGTTCCTTCCTGCTCGATCGGGTTCTGCGTCGCGATGACGAAGAACGGGTCGGGCAGGTTGTGCGTGTCGTGCCCGGCCGTCACCTGGCGTTCCTGCATCGCCTGCAGCAGCGCGGCCTGGGTCTTCGGCGGCGTGCGGTTGATCTCGTCGGCGAGCAGGATGTTCGCGAAGATCGGCCCCTTCACGAAGCGGAACTCGCGCTTGCCGGACGACTCGTCGAGGATCATCGTGCCGGTGATGTCGGACGGCATCAGGTCGGGCGTGAACTGGACGCGCTTGAAGCTCACGTCGAGGATCTGGCTGAGCGAGCTGACGATGAGCGTCTTCGCCAAGCCGGGCACGCCGACGAGCAGGCAGTGCCCGCGCGTGAAGATGGCGGCGAGGATCTGCTCGATGACCTCGGTCTGGCCGATGATGGCCCGGCCGAGCTGGTCGACGATCTGCTGCCTGGTCTGGCTGAACTGCGCCAGGTACTCGCTGATCCGGTCGCTGGACACGGCCGCCCTTTCACGAAGGAGGACAAGCGCCGCGTCGCGGCGCGATGAGTCAATGGGTGAACCGCCGACGAAGTTCGACAGGCCGGCCGAAAATTCACCGTTTAGCGCCCGCGTGTCCTGGCGGGCTGAGAATCTCCCAAGCCTGGACCGGAAACGGCCACGGGATGCCGCGAACGCCCCGATCCTGCGGGCGCTAAACGAGATCACGGCCTGCAACCATGCTGGTATAGCAACGGCGACACGACGGCACCAGCCGAACGGCGCGTGGAGAATGGCGGTCGTAGCGGTTGTGCCGTCCTGGGCAGGCGCCATGCGGGTTTGAATGGGGTGTTCCACGTCTGGTTTGCTTGGCATTCGCGCCGAACGTCCGGTAGAATCAACAAAGACCGCATCCGTCTCGCACGCGGACCAGGCGGCTCATTCGCACCCTCGACGCACTCGCACCCCTCTGGATGCCCATGAACAACGACTTCAAATCCCCCAGCGCGATGACGGCCGAACCCGACGCGCCGCCGCTGCCCACCTCGTCCATCTATCGGCTGTTCGAGGCGTTCATCGCGCTGCGCGAGAAGAACGAACGCCAGCACAAGATGTTCGAGCAGACGCTGAACCGCACCCGCGACGGCCTGCAGAGCAGCTTCAACACGTTCGCCGCCGAGACGCAGAAGGCGTACCAGCAGATGCGCCAGGACGTGCTGGGCGAGAAGAAGTTCAGCCTGACGCTGCTGAACACGCTGCTCGACCTGGGCCTCGACCTGCAGCACATCCTCGACGCGAAGCCCGAACTGCCCTCGGGCGGGGACGCCTGGGGCCGCTGGGTCGGTGCGCTCGAGATCGAGAACCGCAAGGTCTGGGACGACATCGCCAAGTTCGGCATCCGCCCGTACGACGCCCAGATCAGCTCGCCGTACAACCCGGCCCTGCACGAGCGCGTCGGCAGCATGAAGGTCGAAGGCATGCCCGCCCTCCTCATCGCCGAGCAGCGCGAGCGCGGCTACGCCAGCCAGCAGCCCGAGTTCGTCCTGCGCCGGCCCAAGGTCGTCATCACCGAATAGCCAACCGCACCTTGCACGCGGTTCGTGCGAATGCTAGCTTCTCACCAGCGGCGGAGAGTCGATCTCCGCCGCCCGCGTCTTTGGGACCACGCTGGGCGACGGGTCATCGTGCCATGGACTATCTCTGGTACTTCGTGCACGTCTACCCGTGGTTGATGGTGCCCTGGTCGCTGCTGACCCTTTGGATGTTCATTGAAGCGCATCGCCGCGAGTCGGAGAGCTATTGGCCCTGGCTCGTGATCTTCTTCCAGCCGCTCGGCGTGCTGCTCTACTTCTTCTTCCGCTACCTGCCGTCGCTGAACCTCTTCCATCGCCGAAACTCGTTCTCGAACGAGCCGTTCTGGCAGAAGAAGCTGTCACTCGAAGCGCTGCGGCACCGCGCCGACCGCTCGCCGACCGTCGTGAACCGGCTCGCCTACGCGCAGCGTTTGATGGCGAAGGGGCAGCACGCCGAGGCGATCCCGCAGCTGGAAGCAGCGCTGGCGATGGACGAGAACTACTGCCTGGCGATGCACGAACTGGCGCTGTGCCACCTGGCCGAGCAGCAGCCGCAGCGCGCGGTCGTGCTGCTTCAAAGGTTGTTATACCCAGCACGGCCCAGAATGAGGCCTTTCCCTGGCGGCGGCTTTCGGCTCCAATGATCCCTTCGGGCACCTCGTATCGGAAGGGAGGCCAGGAA
>JAYSSW010001087.1:0-5499 GCA_043720335.1 Planctomycetia bacterium | reverse complement strand
CTTCACGGATGCACCAACCACCAAGCGTAGCAAGGATTTGCAGCGGACGCCAGCCACCTTGAAAGGGGTAGGTGAAAGGCCCCGCCCCCGACCGCTTCGGCGTGACGGTGCACCGCGTCGGCGCCGACTCGTACCGCGTCCGCCTGCTGTGGAACAGCCTGTGTCTGAGCTGGGAGCACGTCACCCGCGTTCAGGTGATGACCAGCGCCCTCGCCCCCATCCTCGCCGCGCTCGGCACCGACCTGTGGCACCTGCTGAACCAGCCGGTTGAATCGGCACAGGATACAATGGCTGTATGAGGCGCTGCGAGCATCCATTCCCATTCGGGCGGCGACAGCCATGACGCTCACCCTGTCCATGCCAAACTACGGCCCCTCGATGGCAGAAGCGGGCGTGCGGCCGCTGATCCAGTACGCATCGCGGAACGACGCTGACAGCTCATCCGAGACTGTCGCCGCGATCAATTCGCTTCTGGAAGATGCTGCCAAATCCTACTGTGTCATCGAATCGCAGATCTGTGAAAAAATCAAGGAGCGATGGAAGCAGCTCTGCGCCGAAGGCTGGGCGGGCAAGACGGAGGAAGTTCACGCGCTGCGGGCGCCGATCGCGGAGATGATCGCGTCGAAACGACAAAGCATGGCCAAGGTGCGGGAACTAGTCGATTTGCTCCAGCGACGCACGGGTGTTCGATTGTCCGAACGCACCCTGCTCGACCAGGCGGAACAGTTCGTCGATCAGTTCCAAAACGATGTGCTTGACCGTTGGCACTCCCTTGAAGACCTCGAAGACATGCTCGCCGCTTCCTATCCGCTGTCCAACGACAGACTCAAGGCGATGGCCAGCAAGCACGCTCCGCCCGCGTCATGGTTTGACGAGCAAAGCAACCCGTTCTAGCGAATCGACGAGAGGCATCCCGTGACCCAGTTCCGGCGTGGCCAGATCGTTTGGGCGGAGATCCCCGATCCCCGAGGCAGTAATCCCAAGCTCCGCCCTGTCGTCATCATTACACGGGACGATGAAATCACGCAGGACGGAGATGTAGTCGTTGTCGGTGTCACGACGAAGGTCGACACGGCGCCAAAGGATGTCTCGGTTGAACTTCCGTGGGCTCGCAATCGGCATCCGAAAACGGGCCTCAAGGAACCATCTGTGGTGGTCTGCACTTGGCAACGCATCTTGCCAGTCGCATCGATCAAGGCGCTGGCCGGTGTCGTGCCTGGTAGGCAGTTGCTGCAAATCCAACTCATCCTCGATGCCATCTCCAGCACATAGCCCTTCTCCTCCCCTCAACTCCCGCCATTTCCCCGCCTGCGTGCCGGATCGTCGGGCGGCGTGTCGATAGAATGACACCTCCTTGACACTCCCCCTCTCAGGATCGGGCGCAACATGGCCAAGAAAGCCTTGACCTACCAGTCGGCCGGCGTCGACACGGACCTCTACGACAAGAGCCTGCAAGGCATCTTCCCCCTCCTCGAACGCACGCGCGGCGGGCGCTGCATGGGGAGCCTCGACGGCTACGCCAGCCTGTTCGACCTGACGAGCAGCAAGAAGTTCCGCAGGAACTACAAGAAGCCGGTCCTCGTCACCTGCACCGACGGCGTCGGCACCAAGCTCAAGATCGCGTCGATGATGAAGAAGTTCGACACGGTCGGCATCGATCTTGTCGCCATGTCGGTCAACGACTGCCTCTGCACCGGCGGCCTGCCGGTCCTGTTCCTCGACTACCTCGCCCTGCCCAAGGACAACCCGGAACTGATCCGCCAGCTGGTTGAGGGAATCACCGCTGGCTGTGAGCAGGCCGACTGCTCGCTGGTCGGCGGCGAGACGGCGATCCTGCCCGACTTCTACTCCGAGGGGGACTACGACCTGGCCGGCTTCTGCGTCGGCGTCGTCGAGAAGGACCACATCATCGAGGGGGAGGCGGTCGAGCCGGGCGACCAGATCATCGGGCTGGCCAGCAGCGGCCTGCACTCGAACGGCTACAGCCTGGCCCGCAAGATCGTCTTCGAGCACGCGAAGCTGAAGATCGGCACGAAGGTGCCGGAACTGGGCCGCGCCGTCGGCGAAGAACTGTTGGAGCCGACGCGCATCTACGTCTCCGTGATTCGTGAACTGCTGGAGGAGTTCCCCGGCAAGAAGAAGATCCTCCGCGGCCTGGCGCACATCACGGGCGAAGGGATGCCGGGCAACATCCCGCGCGTGCTGCCCCCGAACTGCCGGGCGTTCCTCAAGCGCGGCAGCTGGCCGGTCCTGCCGGTCTTCTCGTGGCTGCAGCACCTTGGCGAAATCGACCAGGTCGAGATGGACAAGGTCTTCAACCAGGGGATCGGCTTTGTGCTGATCGTGAAGCGCAAGGCGTTCGACAAGGTGATGAAACGCCTGGAGAAGCTCGATGCCCACGCCTACCACATCGGCGAAGTCCGCCACGGCCAGCCCGAAGTCGAGTGGGAGTAGGCCGCGATCACGGCGACGTTGCCGCCTGGCGGTGCTTTCGCGCTTGCTCGACCAGCCCGGCGCGCTCGTGGTAGACGGCCAATGCCTGGTTCGCCTCGCGCTGGCGCGGGTCGAGGCGGACGGCGCGGTGCAGCCAGCGCAGCCCGTCGTCGGTGGAGCCGAGCCGCAGGAACAGCACGCCCATTTCCGCCTGCAGCCGGGCGTCGCGCGGCGAGGCGGGCAGCTCCTTCGTGATGATCGCGCGCAGCCTGGCATTGTCGTCGCGGATCGCCTGGATGTGCAGGTCCGCCGCTTTCGCCTCTTCGTCCTTGCCTTGCTGACGCAGGCACTGCACCCATTGATGGTGGGCGGCCACATTGCCCGGCAGTTTCCTGCACGCGGTGCGCAGCAACGACTCCGCGGTTGACAGGTCGCCGCCCCGCAGCGCCAGCTTGCCCCGCGTCATCTGGGCGAGCGGAAAGCCGGGATGCTTGGACAACACGTGGTCAATCAGCGCGACCGCTTGGTCCTGCTTGCCTAGCAGATCGAAGCAGTCCGCCAGCCGCGTCGGAATCAGCGCGTCGTTGGGCCGGTCCTTCCGCAGCTTCTCCAGGTGAGGCAGCGCCTCGCGGGCCAGCCCCAGGTCGAGCAGCAGTTCCGCGAGCATCTGCCGGGCGTCGCCGCGCTGGGGATCGAGTTCGACGACGCGGCGCAGCTTGGCCGCCTGCATCGGCAGCGGCGCGCCGAGATGTCCGATGAGCACGTCGAGGAAGATCGCCTGGGGATGGTCCGGATGTTGCTTCAGCCAGGGCGCGAGATGCGACCGTGCCACGTCGGGCCGATAGACGCTGACGGCGCCCTTGATGATCGCTTCACGGATCAGCAGCGAATCGGCGTGGTTTGCCTCCAGCAGTTTTTCGCATTCGCTCAGGACTTCATCCAGGTCGCCACGATTGGCGCGTAGCAGCAACCGCTCGAACGCGACAGCTTCGGCGAGCGCAGGCGATTCGGCGCATCGGTCCAGCACGACTTCGGCCAGGTCGAAATCGTCGTTGCGGCGGAAGCAGCGTGCGACCCAAAGCATAACGTTGCGGTCGTCGGGGCGCTGGTTCAGGCAGTCGCTGAAGTGGTTGAACGCCTCCGCGCAGCGATCCAGCGCGAACGCAGCCTTGCCCCGCTGCATGCGGTTGCGAAAAAGAAGTTCATCCCCGGCCAGCCAGGCGCTGACGCCAAGCGCCGACAGGACCGCGATCGCGGCGCCGAGACGGAGCCAGCGGCGACGCGGCGTGGCGGCTGGTTCGCGGAGCGCAGTCGTGGCTTTGGTTTCAGCGGAAGCAGGGTCGGGGAGCACGCCAGGTTTCCTGCGGGGCATGACGGGGCGAGGTCGATCGAGCGGCGGTTCGACGGACAGGAAAAAGCAGTGGGAGAATGCGACCACCTCCCACGGATGCTACCGGTCCCCTTCGCGCTCGTCAAGCGACGTGAATTTCGCGGGGGGGCCGGCGTCCATAGAATGGGAGAAACGACGCTGCCCTGCGGATTGCGTGTCCGGGGCTTTTTTGCCATCATGGACTGCATGAACACGAAGCCCCACACCCCTTCCCGGCTGCTCGGCGCCAGCCCCTGGCCTCTCCTGCCTTTCGACTTCCATACGCCGACGCGCGTGATGTACGGCCCCGGCGCCATCGCCCAGCTCGGCGAGCTCGCCCGCGAACTCGGCGCCACCCGCGTCCTGCTCGTCACCGATCCGGGACTGGAAGCGGCCGGCCATCCGCAGAAAGCGCAGCAGTCGCTGCGCGACGCCGGTTTGCAGGTCCACCTGTTCGACGACGTCGAAGAGAACCCGACCAGCCTGCACGTCGAGCGTGGCGTCGCCTTCGCCCAGCCGCTCGGCATCGACCTCATCGCCAGCGTCGGCGGCGGCAGTGCGATGGACTGCGCCAAGGGGATCAACTTCCTCCTCACCAACGGCGGCGTGATGTCCGACTACAAGGGGTTCGGCCACGCCAAAAAGCCGATGCTCCCCTCGATCGGCGTGCCGACCACCGCGGGCACCGGCAGCGAAGCCCAGTCGTACGCCCTCATCGCCGACGCCCAGACCCATCTCAAGATGGCGTGCGGCGACCGCAAGGCGGCGTTCACCGTCGCCATCCTCGACCCCGCCCTCACCGTCACGCAGCCCGCCAAGGTCACGTCGCTCACCGGCATCGACGCCGTCTCGCACGCCATCGAGTCGTTCGTCACCGCCAAACGCAACCCCATATCACAAATCTTCGCGCGCGAGGCGTGGAAGCTGCTCGACGTGAACCTGGAGAAAGTCCTGCGCGAGCCGACGAACCTCGAAGCGCGTGGCGCCATGCAGGTCGGAGCGTTCCTCGCCGGCACCGCCATCGAGAACTCGATGCTCGGCGTCTGCCACTCGTGCGCCAACCCCCTCACCGCCCACTACGGCGTCACGCACGGACTGGCCATCGGCATCATGCTGCCCCACGTCATCCGCTTCAACGCGAAAGTGGTCGGCGAATTGTACGGCGAGTTGGCGGACGCGACCGACCTGCGCAACGGCTCGATGCGGAACTCGGGCGACGTGCTCGCCGACCGGATCACGCAGTTGATGAACCTGGCGAGGCTGCCGACCTCGCTGTCGTCGTGCGGCGTGAGCCGGGGCATTCTGCCGCTTCTGGCCGAGGAGGCGTCGCAGCAGTGGACCGCGCGTTTCAACCCGCGACCCGTGAAGGAGTCGGACATCCAGGGGCTTTTCGAGGCCGCGATGTAGTTCGCCCGCTGTGGAGGAGACGGACCATGCCTTCGCCATTCCCCGGAATGAACCCGTATTTGGAACAGTCCGAACTTTGGCGTGACTTCCATCAGCGGTTCACCGTCCGAATCGCAGACCAGCTCGCGCCTCAGGTGCAGCCCGGCTACATCATCAGGTTGGAGGACAACCTCTACCTTCACGACAGCGAGGACGAGAGCCGCGAAATCCTCATCCGTGCCGACGTGTCGGTGCATCCCGACAACGGACACGGCGGCGTGGCGACCATTGCGCCTGCGGAAGCCCCGGCG
>JAYSSW010001086.1:0-2586 GCA_043720335.1 Planctomycetia bacterium | reverse complement strand
TCGAGTCGGGGTACTTCTCGGAGAAGCCCTTCAGACCGAACGTGGCTGGAAATCGCTGCCAGGAAGCGACGATGAGCGCCTCGGCAGTGAACGGAAAGTGTCCCGCTTTCTCCAGGCTTTCGGCAGCCAGAAGAATCTTTTCGGGGACGGTGAAATCCTCGACATTCGTGTGAGCAGACACGATGTTCCCCCTTGAGTCAGGTTGTTTCGGACGGTGTGAGCTTCCCAACCTCCTTGTGCAAATCGATCCCCAAGGGTGATTCTCGCAAATCGAGGGGGGCTTCGTCAAAGCATTTCGCCCCGTGAAACCGCGCCGTCAAGGTTTCAGCGTGCTGCCCCGCCCTACCACCGTCGCGATCCGCACGACGCAGCTGGCGGCCGGACGTGAGGCGCCGAAAACGGCAACACCCCGCTCAAGACGCGGTTGCGCCCAGGCAGGTGGACAAACGGTTGGCGTGAGGGGAGCAGCGACGAAGGGAGCGATTGTCGCGATCGTGACGGATGTGTCGGCGAGCGTGGAGGCGGGCAGCTGACGCGTCTTGGAATTTCAGATTTCGGATTGCAGATCTCCGATTTCAAACGCACCAAGCCCCAGGATGAGCAACGCGATTCCTGGGGGTTCGGCCCTTGCAGGTGCAGACCCCCACCAATCGCTTCGCTCATGGTGGGGCTTGGCGCGTTTCAAATTCTGAGATTTGCAATCCGAAATCTGAAATCTAAGGGCAGTTTGCGGGCCGGACCCAGCCCGAAGACGGCGCGGGAGACGAGTTGCCTGAATAGACGTTCGGCTGCGGGCAGCATTGCTGCTGCACCGGGGCGCATGGCACGCACTGCGCGGGCGCGTAGCCCGACGGCGGGTAGTTCGGCGTGTTGCCGCACCAGCGGTCCCACATGCGGCAGCAGCCGGTGTTCGACAGCAGAAGCACCAGCATCGCAACGGCGACCCACTTCTTCCCAGGCATGTTCGCGTCTCCCCACAATGCCGATTGTCCCGGCGCGGCGTTCCCGGCCAGTCGTGCGGGGGGATAGCCCATTCGGATTTTCCCGTCAAGTCCAAGCCGCCCGGCGCCGATGTTTCTCGATCGCGCCCCGTTCCCCGCTTGGGCAAGCCCGTCGCCTCGGCTACAATGGCAGCACTTCGACCCACGGAAAATCCCCCCGCGAGGATGTCCCCCATGCGACGCGCCCTCCCCTTGCTGACGCTGCTGATTCTGGCGACCGCCGGCTCGCTCCACGCCCAGAAGCCGGTGGTGATCCAGCCCTCCAAAAGCGAATACTACCCGCTCGAAATCGGCAGCCGCTGGGTCTACCGCTCCGGCACGCAGAAGGTCGTCGTCACCGTCGACCGCGAGGAGCCGTTCATCTACAAGCAGCAGGACGGGACCGACAAGAACAAGGAGAACCGCTTCATCGGCCCGTCCTACTGGCTGAAGATCACCAGCGGCGACAAGGTGATGGCCGAGCACGTCGTCGTCCTCGGCGAGTACGTCTACCGCATCGCGGGGGGCGGCAAGACCATCAACCCGCCGATGTGCATCCTCAAGCTGCCGCTGAAGCCCGGCGAGTTCTGGAAGGTCCACACCGTCTCCGACAGCGGCGCCTTGAAGACCGCCTTCGACACCCCCGGCATAGACCTCCAGAAAACCGAGCTGACTCCCATCGAAGGCACGCTCCTCAAGGGGCAGTTCACCGGAGGCGCCGCCACGTTCAAGTACAAGGGGACCGACCTCCCCGTCGTCACCATCGTCACCAACGACTTCCAGATCGGCAACAAGACGATGGACAGCGAAACCTGGTACACCAAGGGCTTCGGCATGGTCAAGCAACGCGTCCGCGTCGGCAACGTCCAGTCCACCCTCGAACTTGAGGAGTACATCCCGGCGAAGTAGCGGCGACGCACGTCGGAGATAGTGGAAGCGTCGAAAGCCCAGGGATGGCTATCCCTGGGTATGCAAATCCCCAGGGATAGCCCTCCCTGGGCTTTCCGCGAGTGATTCTGATCCCTGACGTGGAATAAACCTTCCCTCCCCGAGTCACCGCCATGCGCATCCTTACACTCGTCGTGCTGCTCTGCTTCGCGGGAACGCTGCACGCCCAGGACAAGAAGGCGAAGTCGCCGTTCGACGCCATCGACCAGCACGCGCTCAGCGCGCCGGCCGAAGCGGAAGCGTCGGTCGCGGCGCTGGCCAAGTACCTCGTCGAGCCGGCCAGGAACGACCGCGACAAGGTCCGCGCCATCTTCCGCTGGCTCGCCGACCGCGTCGCCTACGATTCCGAGGCTTTCCTCGCCAACAAGCTGCCGAAGGATGTCTCCGCCAAGGGGGTGCTGAAAGGCCGGCTCACCGTCTGCGACGGCTACGCCAACCTCTTCGTCGCGCTCGCCAAGGAAGCCGGCCTCGACGCCGTCAAGATGCTCGGCTACTCGCGCGGCTACGGCAGCATGCCCGGCGAGAAGATCGCCACCAACCACGCCTGGAACGCCGTCAAGATCGACGGCCAATGGATGCTCCTCGACGCCACCTGGGGCGCCGGCCACCTCGACCCGCAGAAGGGCTTCGTCAAACGGCTCGAAGAGTTCTACTTCCT
>JAYSSW010001085.1:0-5506 GCA_043720335.1 Planctomycetia bacterium | reverse complement strand
CCAGCTCGCCGACGGCGTAGCGCCCGCGCAGCAGCATCTGGACCATGCGCAGCCGATGCGGGTGCGCCAGGATCTTCAGGCACTCGGCGGCCTGCTCCAGCGCTTTCAACGGCGTCAGCTTGATCGGCTTGGCTTTGGCGGCCATCGTGCGTCTCCGTTGCCTAATTATATCGGAACCTTCCGACATGTCAACGGTTTCTGGCCAGAATTCTCCATCGTCGACGTCGTCGGTGCATGGGCATACCATACGCGATGTCACAGCATCTCCCTCCCAACGGGCCGGACCATGGCGAAATCGCGAGGCGTGGACGCCAAACTGTCGCGGCTCAGCGCGATGCGCCGCGAAGCGACCGCGCCGCCGTTCGTGGCGGAGCTTCGCAAGGCGATCAATGATTCTTCCAACCTCGTCGTGGCTGCCGCAGCGGCGCTGGCGGGCGAGCGGAACCTGCCGGTGCTGGCGGCCGACCTCGAAACGGCTTTCACTCGCTTCCTGGTCGATCCGGTCGAAACCGACAAGGTGTGCCGGGCCAAGTCGGCGATCATCGTGGCGCTCAACCAGTTCGAGCACGCGAAGGAAGAGATCTACCTGACCGGCATCCGCCACGTCCAGAAGGAACCCGCGTGGGGCGACCCCGTCGACACCGCGTCGGCCCTGCGCGGCGACTGCGCGTTCGCCCTGGCCCGGATTGGCCACCGCGACGTGCTGCTGCTCCTTGCCGACCTGCTGGGCGACAAGGAAAGAATCGCCCGCGAAGCCGCCGCCCAGGCGCTGGGAGCGACCGGCCTCGCGGCGGCGATTCCGCTCCTGCGCTTCAAGGCCCGCGCCGGCGACGCGGAAGCGACGGTGGTCGGCGAATGCCTGAAGGCGCTGATGACGCTGTCGCCCCGCGAATCGCTGCCGTTCGTCGGCGAGTTCCTCCAGGCGTCCGACGAGGCGATCCAGGAGGAAGCGGCGTTCGCGCTCGGCGAATCACGCCTCCCCGCCGCGCTGCCGCTGCTGCGCGATCGTGCGAAGCGCGACCGCAGCGGCTCGCTTGACGAGGCGCTGTACCTGGCGATCTCGCTGCTGCGCCTGCCCGAAGCGATTGATTTCTTGCTGTCCGTCGTCGCCGACGCGAGCGCCGCCACCGCGTCGGCGGCGCTCGTGGCCCTGGCGATCCACCGCCACACCGACTCGACCCGCAGCCGCGTCGCCGCCGTCGTCGCCGCCCGCGGCGACCAGGCGCTGCACGCCAAGTTCCTCGCGAAGTTCACGGTCAACGATTAGGCCGTGCCTGCCAGCCCGCTCTCGCCCCGCGTTGCGCGGTTGCGCCACGTTTCGTCGACGATGAGGAAGCACTCCGATGCTTCCGCCGGCAAAGGTCGCGGGAATTTCGGGGGAAAAGTTCGCGACCTCCTCTTGATCTTCGCGGCGCAGGGCTTAAAATTTGAACACGACCCTGACTGCGGGTGTAGCTCAGTGGTAGAGCGCCACGTTGCCAACGTGGCTGTCGTGGGTTCGAGCCCCATCACCCGCTCTTTCCCGCCGAGTGTGTTGGTCATACCTTATCTTCTAAGGCTGACCAATCCACTCGGCGTTCTTGTTCGATGAGGGGATTCCGCGCACCATGAGCGACACCACAGACCTCGACATCACTTACATCCCCGCCAACGCGGAGACGCCCGTCACCGGCGACGCGCCCAAGACCAAGCTCGCGCAGACCGTCGACATCCAGGATGTCGGCCCCTGCAAGAAGCACATCAAGGTCACCGTCGAACGGGGCGACATCGACCGCCACTTCGAGGACAAGTTCAAGGGCCTGATGGACAAGTCGTGGATCCCCGGCTTCCGTCCCGGCAAGGCCCCCAAGAAGATGGTCGTCAAGCACCATCGCAAGGAGGTCAACGACCAGGTCAAGGGAGAAATCCTTCTCGCCAGCCTCGAACAGCTCGCCGAGGACTTCGATGTCGCCCCCCTCAGCCCGCCCAACCTGAACCCCAGCTCGATCATCATTCCCGAGGACGGCCCGTTCGTCTACGAGTTCGAGGTCGAGGTCCGGCCTCAGTTCGACCTGCCCGAGTACAAGGGGCTGAGCCTGCAGCGCCCCATGCGCACCTTCTCCGACGAGGAAGTCGTCGAGGAGGAGTCGCGCATCCTCGCCCGCCACGGCCAGCTCGTCCCCAAGGACGGCGCCGCCGAGAAGGGGGACTACCTCATCGTCGACATGGTCACCAACTTCAAGAACGAGAAGGTCGGCGAAGCCAGCGAAGTCACCTTCCGCATCGACGACGCCCTCACGTTCCGCGACGGCGTGGCCCAGAGGTTCGCCGAGCAGACCGTCGGCGCCAAGGCGGGCGACCAGCGCACCGTCGACATCACCATGACCGACGCCGTCGCGGTCGGCGGCCTTAAGGGCCAGACCGTCCAGGCCGTCCTGCAGGTGAAGGACGTGAAGAAGCTGCGCCTGCCGGAGCTGTCCAGCGAGTTCCTCGCCGAGACGTTCCAGGTCAAGAGCATCGACCAGTTCCGCGAGACGGTCCGTCTGTCGATGGACCGCCGACTGGAGTACACGCAGCGGCAGTCGGCCCGCGAGCAGGTGCTCGCCAAGATCACCGCGTCGTCGGACTGGGATCTGCCCCAGGACTTGCTGATGCGCCAGGCCCGCCGCGCCCTCGGCCGCCGGGCGATGGAGATGCGGGAAGCGGGCATCTCGGAGGACGAGATCCAGTCGCGCCTGCGCATGCTCCAGCGCGACGTGCTGTCCAGCACCGCCAGCTCGCTGAAGGAGCACTTCGTCCTGCAGAAGATCGCCGAGAACGAGAAGCTGGAGATCAACGAGGACGAGATCAACGACGAGATCGAGCGCATCGCCGACCAGTACGGCGAGCCGGCCCGCCGCATCCGCGCCCAGTTCGAGCGCGACGACCTGCTGGAGACGCTGGCCGCCCAGCTCATCGAGCGCAAGGCGCTGAACCTGATCCTGGAGAACGCCACCTACGAGGACGTGCAGCTCGGCAAGGACGGCGGCATGACCACGTCGCAGACCCAGGCCGTCGCCGGCGAAATCAAGGACCCGACCGCCGCCCCCGCTGAGGAGAAGGCGTCCGACGAGGAGCAGCCCGCGAGCTGAGTGCGGTTCCTGCGGAATGATCCACGACAGCCCCATGCGTTCCCAAAGCGCATGGGGCTGTTTCGCTGTGGCAGACGGCTGATTCGCGCCTGAGCCCGAAGCGCGAGCGAGGCCGCACCGCGCGACGACGCGTGGAACGGCCCGGCGACTCGCGCAGCGAGAGCCGCAGTGCGACGCCTTCCTCGCTGCGCGTCGGCAGCCCCAACACGCCACGACTCCATTGCATCGCTGCGCGTGGCGGCCTCGCTGGCGCTTCGGGCTCAGGGAATGGGCGAACCGGACATGGCGTGGGAACGCATCGCTGCGCCGGGCCGCCTTGCTTCGGCCGCGACCCTGAGCCCGAAGCGCGAGCGAGGCCGCACCGCGCGACGACGCGTGGAACGGCCCGGCGACTCGCGCAGCGAGAGCCGCAGTGCGACGCGTTCCTCGCTGCGCGTCGGCAGCCCCAACACGCCACGACTCCCTTGCATCGCTGCGCGTGGCGGCCTCGCTCGCGTTTCGGGCTCAGGGAAGCCTTTCTCCCGCCCCGTGAAAACGGCACTCGGCGTCCCTTGCCCTTCCATCTACAATGAAGGTTGACAGGTCCGCCCGTTGCAACGACGACGATTCCCGCTGCCGTCCCCGAAAGGAAAACGCTTCCATGCACGACTCGCAATTCGTCCCTCCGATGTCGCAGCGGTCCGGCAACTACGCCCGGCAGCGCACCATGACGATGTCCGACCTCCTCATGGAGAACCGCATCGTGTTCCTGGGCGCCGCCCCCAACGTCAGCGCTTCGGGCGAAATCGACGACTTCATGGCGAACATCATCATCCAGCAGCTCCTGTTCCTGCAGTACGAGAACAAGAACCAGGAGATCCACATGTACATCAACAGCCCCGGCGGCTCGGTGTACTCGACCCTGGCCATCTACGACACGATGCAGTTCCTCCAGTGCCCCATCGCCACCTACTGCATGGGCATCGCCGCCAGCGGCGCCGCCGTCATCCTCGCCGCCGGCTCGAAGGGCAAGCGCTTCGCCCTCCCCAACTCGAAGGTGATGATCCACCAGCCGTGGGGACAGATCGGCGGGCAGATCTCCGACATGGAGATCCAGGCGGGCGAGTTCACCAAGGACCGCCAACGCCTCAACGAGATCCTCGCCCACCACTGCAGCAGGACGGTCGAGGAGATCGCCAAGGAGACCGAGCGCGACCGCTTCTTCACCGCGAAGGAGGCGAAGGCGTTCGGCCTCGTCGACGGCATCGCCGGCGAGGAGAAGCTGGGCGAGATCGACGCCCAGAAGAAGCTCGAAACGAAGCCGATGTCGTAACGCCCCGCCGCCGTGCGCGAGCGAGTCAGACCATCCCACGAAATTCATTCAAGAAACCTCCTCCCGGCTGCCGATGCAACAGGCAGGGAGCCGGAAGGCAACGGAGCCAGACCCATGCCTTTGATCCCCATGGTTGTCGAAGGTGGCGGACGGGAAGAACGCGCCTACGACATCTACAGCCGTCTGCTGAAGGACCGCATCATCTTCCTGCAGGGCGAGGTGAACGACGACAGCGCCAGCCTCATCGTCGCTCAGATGCTGTTCCTGCAGTTCGACCAGCCGAAGGCCGACATCCACCTGTACATCAACAGTCCCGGCGGGTCGGTGACGGCGGGGCTGAGCATCTACGACACGATGCAGTACATCACCTGCGACGTCGCAACCTACTGCATCGGCCAGGCCGCCAGCATGGGCGCCGTCCTGCTCGCCGCCGGCGCGAAGGGGAAGCGCAACTCCCTCCCCAACTCGCGCATCATGATCCACCAGCCGCTCGGCGGAATGCGCGGCTCGACCACCGAGATCCTGATCCGCCTCAAGGAGAACCAGCGGCTCAAGAAGGTCCTCAACGACATCCTCATGAAACACAGCGGCAAGACTGTCGAGCAGATCGAACGCGACTGCGACCGCGACAACTTCATGTCGTCCTTCGAGGCCAAGGAGTACGGCCTCGTCGACACCGTCCTGGAACGTCTGCCGAACTGACGATTGGGCGAGCCGAGCCGGAGAATCCTGATTGCACCGTCGCACGATGCTTGCGGGTTGGAAAAGGGAGGAGAGCCACGTGGCTCTCCTCCAACGCCTCTGGGAAAAGGATGAACGCCCATGAAGGCGCGACGCCATCTGACGTTCTGCGGCCTTTTCCTGCTTCTCTGCACCTCCGCTCTCGGTTGCCGCAACAACAACGAACTGCTTGAGAACGAGCTGCGCGTCCGCGACAACAAGTACCGCGAGGCCCTTGAGGAGCAGCGCGCCGCCGAGCTGCGCCTGGAGGCGCTGCAGCGCGAAGTCGCTGCACTTCGTCAAGGCAACGCCCCGGTCACGCCGGAGGTCGCCGCGCAGACCTTCGGCCTGAAACGCATCACCC
>JAYSSW010001084.1:0-11716 GCA_043720335.1 Planctomycetia bacterium | reverse complement strand
GCGACAGCCCGCACAGGTGACATCGCCCATGCTCGTCAGCCTATGAAATCGCTCCGCCGCCAGCTGCGCCTGGGAAAAGCCGGTGAACGGTTACCTTTCTTCGATGCCAGGAAAATAGAATGTTCAGGGCGATTGTGGCCACCAGTGCGTCATCAAGCCATTTTCCCTCGTCGCCGCGTTCGTTCCTTTTGTCTTCTTCAAGCTGGATGCACCGCAACAAGGATTCTTGGCTGACATCGTCCGCCAAGTCACTTGGACAACGCCGGCTCTGGAGCGCCTTGCGGATGATCTGTTCGTAGCAAGCGAATCGTTCGGCTTGAGTCATGGGGCCATCTCCTTGATCGGCGTCTATCATCATAACGCCTGAGACCGAGAAAGGTGACACCAAAAACTATGTTTGTGAAGTCTCGTCTTGAATTGTTGTGGTTTTACGCTACCCTGTCAAGGGGCTGAATTCCGCAGCGGTTGAGTTTGTGGCTGAATTGAAGAACGAAAATCGTTTTTGGATGGCATCGGCTTTCAATGCGTATTCCACGGCGTCCGTGCCGTGGCCAATTTTCGCAAGGCCTTTGCTGCAAGTCCTTAACGGCGTTCATGCGGTTGTTCCACGACCTTTCGCCCAGGTCGCTGTGGGTTCAGTCTCCTTTCACCGCCGCACCGCCGTCGCGGTGGTGCCGGCTTCGCCGGGCACCAGCTGGATGACCACCGGGAAGCGGTCGGCGAAATCCTCCTGGTGCGACACCAGAACGATGCGGCGCAGCGAGTTGGTGGTTCGCAGGCGGTTCAGCTCGTCGGCGGTGGCACGGAGGCCGTCGCGGTCGAGGCTGCCGAAGCCTTCGTCGATGATGACGCACTCCAGCGGGCGGTCCTGGCCGCTGGCGTACTGGCCGATCGCCAGCGCCACCGACACCGCCACGCGGAACTTCTGGCTGCCCGACAGGAAGTCCACCGGGATCGGCTCCGCGACGCCGCCGCGGCGCACGTTCAGCTCGAACGCCTTGTCGTCGTTGTTGTCGCTGCGATAGAGTTCGATGGCCAAGTCGCCGTCCGACAGCGCTTGCACGGTCTGGTTGGCCCGCTCGACGATCTCGCGCTCGGCGGTGCGGACCAGTTCGCGCTGCAGGCCCGCCTTGCCAAGCAGCTTGTCGAGCTTGTCGTGGCGATCCGCGATTCGCTCGGCGGCGACGATCTTCTCGATGATCGCGCGCTGCTCCTTGTCGCGCCGCTGCAACTCGGCGAGCGTGTCCCGGGCGGCGTCGCGCGTCTTGCCAGTATCGAGAGCGTGCTGCTTCGCCGACTTGGCGTGCTGCTCCGCGACGGCGACCGGCACGCGGGACGCGGCGGGGATCGCCTCCATGTCGGCGAGGATCGTCTCGCGCTGCTTCTCCCATTCCGGGCGAAGCGCCTTGTCTTCCTGCAATTGCTGGAACTGCTGGCGCACGTTCGAGCGTTCCAGCTCGCCATGCTCGCTTTCAAGCAAACGCACCGCCTTCTGATCCAGCGTCGCCGACCGTTCGCGCCAGTCGGGCGAGAGTTGGCTTTCCAACAATTCCCGCTGAGCACGAAAGCGGTCGAGGTTCTTTTCCGAATCCTTGAGCCTGGCCGCCGTCGTCTGCAAGGATGCGTCGCACTTCTTCAAGTCCGTTTCCAGCAGATTTGCTTTATGAACTACTGTCGCGAGATCGGTTCGATGCTGGTCGCGGTTCTGTTCGTGCTGCATCGCCAGCGCCGATTTCTCGGCGAGCAAGCGGCGCAGCTCGGCCGCGTCGCCGCTGACCGCGTGCTCTACGAACCATTGGCGCGTTTTCGCAAGATCGATTTCCTTCTGCGTGAACGACCGAATCTTCTCGTCCAATTGTTCACTGGCGACGGTCGCGGCTTGCTTCGTTTGGTTTGCCCGCGTCTCGGCATGCTTCGCTTCCTGCACCTGCCGCGTGAGGTTTTCGACCTCGGCGGCGAGGGTGGCCCGCTCGGTTTCGGCGTGCTGCGGCGTGACGAGTTGGCCGCACGCGGAGCAGGGGACGCCGACGCCGACCGTGGCGAACTGCCGCTGTTTCTGCTGCGCGGCCTTCAGCAAGCCTTCGAGTTCCGCCCGCTTCATCTTCGACGACGTGAGCGCGGCGTCCGCGTCCCCCGCCTGCTGCTTCGCGGCCGCCACCTGCGCTGCAAGGTCGCGCGGGAAGTCGTCGCGCTCGGCTTGCAGCTTCGCGACTTCTACGGCCGCTTTGACGAACGGCTCCTCCCGCTTGATTTCGCCACGCAATCTCGACGCTTCGCGCTCGTGCTGGTCGGCTTCGCTTCGATGTGTTACCTCGCGCTGCTTCGCTTCCAGCAGCGACTGCGCGATCGGTTCGCGTGCCTGCGTCTGCTCGTCGTGCTGCTGCAGCATCGACCGCAGTTTCGGTTCCTCGACGGCGAGCGACGCGCGCGCTTCGACGAGCTGCTTCAGCTTCGGCAGCGTCGCGGTCAGCTCGTCGAAGCGCAGCTTGCCCGCGTGGATGCGCTCCGCGTCAACCGCGCGCCGGTCGGCGGCGTCCAGCTTCTCGCTGCATTCCTTGTCCTTCTTCGCCAGATTCTCCCACGACTTCGCGGAACTGATGCGCTGCTCCGCGTCGCGCGATTGTTGCTCCGCTTCCACCAACGCTTGCTCCGCGTCGACGTGGGCTTGCTGGGCGGCGGCCAACTCTGCTTCCGCGACTGACGCCTGTGGATCTCGAAGTTTCTTCAGATGGTCCAGGCTCCGTTTCGTCTCGCTTGTTTTGTCGTGGACCCGTGCCGACAGCGCTTCGTAGCGTTCGCAGCCGATGATCTTCTTGAGGATGCCGAGCCGGTCGGCGGGCTTGCCGGTGATGATCTCGTCGGCGTGCCCCTGGCGCAGCAGCACCGACGCGGTGAACGCCTCGTAGCCCAGGCCGAGCAGGTCTTCGGCCCACGCTTTGACCTCGCGCACTTGGCTGACGTTGGGCACCGGTTCCCAACCGTCGTCGTCCTTCTGCAGCCGTTCGACTTTCTGCGTGGTGCCGCCTGCGCGCCTCCGTGTGCGCGTGATGCGGAAATCGACTCCGTTGAACTCGAAGTCGAAAACGATGCGGAACGAATCGGCACCGTGGCGGATGAGCAGCACAGCGTCGTTGCTTCCGCCTCGGTGCTCGCCGTAGAGGGCGTAGGTGATGGCGTCGAAGACCGACGACTTGCCGACGCCGTTGGGGCCGGCGACGACCCAGAGCGGCTCGTCGTCGTCGAAGGCGATCACGGTGGCTGGGCCGAAGCTCAGGAAGTTCTCCAGCTCGACGCGTTTCGGGATCATCGGTCTTCTCCGTTCGCGAGGAAGGTTTCCGCCAACTCCAGCAGCGCGTCCTTGTCGGCGTCGTCGTGCAGCTCGCGCGTCAGGTAGTCGCGCACCGTGGCGGCGAAACCCTCGCGCGGCGTGAACGTGGACGCGGCCTGCGAGCCGTTTGAGGCGGTGTTGGTCCAGGTCAG
Organism: Planctomycetia bacterium; assembly: GCA_043720335.1. GTDB lineage: Bacteria > Planctomycetota > Planctomycetia > Gemmatales > Gemmataceae > JAYSSW01. The sequence continues at coordinate 8,236 of JAYSSW010001084.1, read as the reverse complement.
TTCGTGCAGGCGCGGGAAGATCTGCTTCAGCGTGCGCTGGATCTCGTCGCGGCTGGGGCCTTCGGGGCGGTGCGTCGCCTCGACGCGCACGATCGCCGTCGCGCGGGCGGGGTAGCGCTCGGCCAGCGTCGGCAGCTGCGTGTCCGGGTCGTCGAGGATGATCGTGTGGAACGGCGTCGCTGGGATCGGCAGCCGCCGCGGCTCGCCGCGCAGCCCCTTGGGGCCGAGATCGACCAGCAGCACGCCGTGGTCGTCGTGCGTCTCGTTGAAGCTGAGGCGGTCGAGGCTGCCGCAGTAGCGGACGTGCGCCTGCCCGCCGAGCGTCTGCGGCTTGTGGATGTGGCCGAGCGCGACGTAGGCCCAGTTCGGGTTGAGGTCGGCGAAGTCGAACAGCACGTCCTCGCGCTCGGTGATCTTGTGCAGCGAGTGCACCTCCGAGCCGCGCACGTGCAGGTGCGCCGCCAGCACGGTTGGCAGCGACGTGTCGAAGTCCTCTCGCCGCTGCACGTTTTGCAGCCAGTCGGCGACAAGATCGTGCATCAACCGATTCAACTGCTCCTTGGCGGTGTAAGTGAGGTCGGCCAAATCGAAGCGATAGGGGAACGGGAACGGGACCAGCACGAGCTGCATGCGTTCGCCGGCACGCGACATGAATCCGCAGAAGAAGCAGCGGTTGAGCAGGTAGAGCCTGCCGGTCGAGAGCATGCCGCCGAGCGGGACCGGCGGCGCGACGAGCGACATGCCGGCGCGGACGAGGTCGATCTTGCTGTCGCGGTCGTGGTTGCCGGTGATGGCGACGATGGCTCCGCCGCGGTCGAGGAAGGGGCGGAAGACGCGGTGCAGATGCTGCAGCGCGTCGGTCATCTCCTCCTGCGGGGCGCGGTCGTCGAACAGGTCGCCGGCGATCAGCAACAGGTCGGCGTCGTGCTCGTCGCACAGGTCCGCGACGCGCTCGACGCGCGTCTTCAGGTCGTCGGTGCGGTCGTGCCTGCCGAGCCGGTCGCACAGGTGCCAGTCGGCGGTGTGGATGATGCGCATGGGCGAATACTCAATGGAAGGGAAAGACGCGGAGGCGAACGGCCAGCGTAATCTGGCTGGTTGAACGGGCAACCACCGCAAGGTTCAACCAGCCCGCTTACGCGGCCCGTTCGCCTGATCCAAAACGCTGCCTTTTTTGAAACTACGCGAAGTCGTCCTCGTGGCGCAGCGGCTTCGCTCCCGTTGGGTTCGGCGGCGGTTCGGCGTCGCCGGCGCTGAGGGCGAACGGCGGGAACGGCAGCTTCGCCAGCATCGGCTCGCGGAAGCTCGGCTGGTACAGCAGCTTCTCGTCGGGCTGCAACTGCGACGCCGCCGACCGCGCCGACGGGCCGAGGAAGCGCCACACCTCGTGCCCCAGCTCCAGCGTGCCGCTGCGCCCCACTGCGCGGACGGCGGCGTTCTCGATCACGCGCGGCGACACCAGGCTCGCCTGCTGCTGGGCGCTCAGCAGGATCACGCCCTGCGACCGGCCTTCCGAAGCCACCATCTCGATCTGCTTGGTGATCGGGTCGGAGCTGCCTTTTGGGGCGAAGCGGTTCAGCTCGTCGAGCGTGATGAGGAAGCGCAGGCCGGCGATCTGCCTGCCGGAGCGGTGTTCGAGGATCTGGTGGAAGACGGCCGCGACGACGAAACGCTGGAGCTGCGGCGTGCGCGTGATGCCGAACAGGTCGATGACGATCGTGCCGCCGTCGCCGGTTTCGGGGATCTTGAGCGGGCTGCCCTTGGCGTCGCTGCGGCGCAGCACGCCGTCACCTTCCTGCACGATGAACTTGAGATGGCGCAGCAGTTTGCCTTTGGTGCTCGCGTGGAAATCGCTGAAATAGGGCGACTCCTTGCCTTCCTTGCGAATCTCCTTGAACCACATGAGCAGCTTCTCGAACGTCTGCGGCACGTCGCTGTTCGTGCTGAGCTTCGGGCCGTTGTTCGACTCGAAGGTGAGGAACTCCTCCAACTCGCCGACGAGGCCGCCGAAGTTGGCGTCGTAGATGTCGTCCTCGGCGAAGAGGAACTTGAACAGCCGCTGCTCGATGATGTCCGACAGCGACCAGCTGTACGGCCTCACGTCGCCGCCGGTGCGGCCGGTGTTGACGGGGTTCGCCTCGTTCTTGACCTGCGGGGCGAAGAAGCGGGCCTGCTCGAAGGGGCGCGGGTCGTCGACGCCGAGCTGGCGCCAGTCGTCGCGGTGCGTCGCTTCGTCCTTGCGGAACTGCGTGTTCCAGCGGTCGAGGAAGAACAGGTCGTAGTTCTTCACGTTGAAGACGATCGGCACGACGTTCAGCGTGCGCGCGTCGCTGGGGCGCGCGTCGCGCTGGCGGCGGGCTTCGCGCAGCAGCAGCCAGTTGACGAGGAGCAGCAGCGACGACTTGGTGCCGAGGCCGGCGATGCCGTTGACGTTGAGGTGCCCGCCGTTCCTGCCGAGGAGGAAGTCGAGGTCGATGGCGGCGCGGCCTGCGAAGGCGGTGCCGCCGTTGCGGAGCAGGCCGAGGTCGAGCCGTTCGCCCATGCGGTCCAGCCCGTAGCCGAAGCCGGCGTCGTCGGCGCTCGCCAGCCAGACGACGCTCTCCTCGGTCGGCGGGGCGTGGGCGACGGGGCCGGTGCGCAGGATCGCCACCTGGGCGTAGGTCACGCCTTCGGAGTCGAACGGGGGCTTCTCGTCGCAGCGGCCGTCGAAGCGGGCCGACTCCTCGCCGATGTCCTTCTGCCGGCTGCGGCGGAACACCTCCAGCACGATGCCGACGAACTTCACCGCGCGGCCCGCCACGTCGCAGCTCGTCACCACGATCTGCGTCCGTTCGACCGCCTGCTTCTTGTCGACCCAGAAATGGAAAACACCACTGGTCGATTCCAGCCCCGTCGGCGTGGCGACCCGGCCGAGCGGCGTTCTTAGCGTCGGATTGTCGATGGAATTCTCGTTCATGGGGGGTCAGCTCCCGAAGGCTCCGGTGCGGCGGTGCAGCCGCGTGGAAAGAAGGGGCAGCGGCGTGAACAACGGCTTCAGGCACTCCTCCGCGCGCACGATCGGCTCCAGCGAGACCGGCATGCGGGCGTAGCTCTCCTGGCGGCAGCGGGCGTCGATCAGCCAGCGCGACAGCCGGTCCACGAAGCGAAAGTCGTGCTGGAAGTGCTGCCGAAACTGGACCCACGGCACATCGACGCGGACGTAGCCCCAGTTCGGCGCGACGCGCGGGCCGCCGCTCAGCTTCAAGTACCAGCTCGCCGTCGGCATGTCGGCTTCCTTGCCGCCGCTCATGCCGGTGATCTGGAAAACGGGCGTGCGCTGGCCGGGGCGGAGTTCGAGCAGCGTGCGCCAGCCCTCGGCGTGCAGGTCGGGCGTGGACCGCTTGACGATGCCGACGAGCAGCGGCCGCGCCTGGGCGGCAACGCTGCCGATGCGCCCCGCGAGCTTGCCGTCGACGAGCGTCGGCGCCAGCGGGTCGGCCGCCAGCGCCAGCCGTTCGGCGTTCAGCATCTCCTGCTCGCAGCGGTGGTACGCCTGCGAGCGCATCACTTCGTAGTCGAACGGATTGCGGGCCGGCGTCGTTGAGCCTTCGGCGCGCGGCTCGGTGCTCGGCTGCCGGGCCGGTACGAAGCGCGTCGCCAGCTCGGCGTCGTTGACCAGCGCCGCCGCGAAAGCCTCCACCTCGGCCCACGGGAACGGGTCGGCGACGAAGCTCAGCGTCCGCTCCACCGTCACGAAAGCCCGCGTGAATGAGCGATTCTCCAGCCTCAGCGCCACCGCCCCCACCTCGGCGATCAGCAGCGGGATCGGCCAGCCCTGCGGCGAACGCAGGCACAGCACCGGCATCGACACGATGCTCCCGTCGATGAACCGCGTCGGATGCTCGCCCGACTTCGCCGGCGCCTCGCCCACCACGCGCGGCTTCCAGTCCTTCGCCGGCGTCTCGATGTCGAGCACCACGGTGTCGCTTTTCTCCGTGCTGTCATCGCCGTTCAGCCCCGCCAAAATCGGCTGCATCGGCGTGTCGCCAACGTGGGTGGCGCCGTGGGCGCGGAAGAATCGGCCGATCTCGTCGCCGTCACGCATCGCCCACCCCCAACCCTTGGAGCCGATACCGCATCGCCTCGCGGCTGACGAGCAGCTCGCTCGCCAGGCGGTAGACCAGCACGCCGCGCGGACAGCAGCCATGCAGGCGGCGCAGCTCCTCGGCGCGCGCGTGGCACACTTCCGCCGGCATCAGCAGCTCGACCGCGAAACGGTTCGCTTCCTTCTCCATCTGGTCCGTCGCACCGTCGTCGGCCTCGCGCAGCGTGTCGTCGGTGTCGGCGCGGAAGCCTCCCATCGTCTCCCGATGCAGGACGAAGTGCCCCAACTCGTGGGCGGCGGTGAAGCGGCGACGGCCGAGCAGGTCGGCGGCGCGGACGAACGCCAGGCCGACGCTGCCCGCGACGAAGACGAAGCCGGCGAGCGGGTCGGCCGGGTCGCCCAGGTCGTCGGCGGGGATGCCTTCGCGGCGCAGGTGGTCGGCAACGCTCCCCCGCGTCAGCTCCGGCAGCTCGACGTGGTCGAGGCCGGTCTCGGCGAAGCACGCGGCCAGCGGCGCCGGCCCGCGCCGCTCGGCGTCCACGCGCCACAGCCCATCCACCGCTGCGACGATCCGCTGCACGTCGATGTCACTCATGGCTTCTCCTCCGGCTTCGGCGCGGGGCGGGCGGCCAGGCGGTACTCGCTCGCCGCCGTCCGCTGCAGTTGCATCTTCACCGCCGCCCTGCGAAACGCCTGCCAATACTCGATTGGCGCGGCGCCGAACTTCGCGTCGCCCCAAGCGGCCAGCTTCGTCAGCCCCAGTTCCGGCGGCAGCGGCTCGCGGCAGCCTCGCAGTTTTTCATTCAGCGCGTGCGCTTCGGCCGGCAGCCGGTCGGGCGTGTGCCGATACAGCTCGTCCGCCACGTCCGCAACCGTCACTGGCCGGTCGCCGCTGCGCACGATCTCCGCGCTCGGCAGATGCTTCTCGACAACCTTCGCCAAGGCCGCTTCAGCCGCGGCGAGATCGGCTTGCGCTTGCTCTTCGAGCAAGCCTTCGTGAACCTCGTGCAGCGCCTTCTCCAGATCGGGATGCTCGGCGGCAAGCTTCCAGATGCCTTCCATCGCGGCGTGGTCGTCGTTCTCCAGCGCGTCGAGATAGCGCGCGGCGACCAGATCGACAAACAAGCGGTAGTCTTTCGGATTCATGGTCGGCCCTCCCCGGCGACGCTTTTCGCCACGTCCTTCAGGGTGCGGCAGACTCGGACACGCACGTTGCCAAGGCCGATTCCCAGGCGTTCCGCGATCTCGTCATTCTCCAGTTCTTCGATGAACCGCAGCTTCAGAATCTGCTGCTGGGCCGGGCTGGCGTCCGCGAGGATCTTGGCGACATCGAGCCGGGCAGCGATCTCATCGAAAGCCTGCGGGGCTCGGTCGGTCGCCAGCAGTTCCCACTGTGACGATTCCTTTGGAGCCTGGACAGGCTGCCTGCGGAGCGAACGAACCGACTCGGCCACCATGTTGCCGAGGATGCCGTGCAGCCAAGCGCTGGGAGTCGCCCGCGCCGGGTCGTAGTGGTTCCGTATTTCGAGCGCTCGTGCCAGCGTGTTCTGAACCACATCGCGTGCCGTTTCCGAGCGGGCCTGTGCGGACTGGCTTTGCAACCGGCGCCGCAGCAACATGCAGGCATGCCGATGCAGGTTGGCGTGGATTTCAGGATCCGCCAGCGCCGCGTGGACGGGGTCGTCCGGCGGGTTCGCGGGCGGCGGCGTGGCGGTGGTGTTCATCGTGGCTGGGCGCTCCGGTGCAAACTCCTGCCATTGACTTGCGTCGGCGACGGCGATTGTTACACGGAATCGAAAAGAAATCTTCCACGATTCCGACCCAATGCCGGCCAACCCTGGTTTTGTCTGCCTGAAAGCCTTCGTCGCTTCCGGGCAAAAGTCCGCTGACCGAAGCATGATCGGCACCCAATCCGAAGCCGCCCATGTCTGCTTCATCGACTTCGCGATCACTTCTCGACACCGACGCGCATGCAAAAGCCCGCCACGCAGATGCGTGGCGGGCTGGGTTGATTCCAGGCACGACAGCTACTTCGGCATATCGAAGTCAGGCCAGATCGACTTGCCAAGCTTCGTGATCGTGGAGCCGATGTTGCCAGCGAAGTCTTTGGCCCACTTCGACGCTTCGAGCATCCCTTCCGCCGAGACGGAGAACCCCTCGCAGCGGGGCTTGTCTTGCGTGTCGCGCTGAAACCAAGCCTCGAATGGGGCTGGCTCGAAGCGGCTGCGAGCGGCGACGCTACGCACGGGCGACACGGTAGCCGACGCGGTAGGCGCCCCAGTCCCAGCTGGTGACGCCGTTGCGGAAGGAGCCGCGAATCGGAGTTCCCGCCATGTCGACCATCGTGACGCGGACGACCCCTTCCTCGCCGTCTTCGAGAGCGCCCGCATGGACGGCGGCGGTGGCGAGGAACGAGTCGGAGGTGTAGGCGTCGGTTCCCCAGAGCGCGCCTTGGCTCCTGCCAACCACGCGGAAGTGGACGGTCCTGCCGATCTGCTGGAAGTTCACCAGGTTGCCCGGATCGGGCAGCACATGGTCGAGCCGCGCCCGCAGGGTCTGGATCTGCACGAAGGTCGCCAGCGCCTTGCCGAAGTCGCCCGTGCGGAACAGCTCCTTCTGAAGCGGCTCCAACTGGTCGATCGCGTGTTCGAGCAGCGCTCGCCGACGGCTGTCGGCACGGTTCTCAACCTCCGTCACCTGCTGCTGCATGCGGTCTCGCAGGTTCGCCACCTCGGTTTCGGCCTGCTCCTTGCCCTTGGCGATTTCATGGTTGACCTTCGCCACGAGGGAATGGGCTTTGTCAGGCAGCTCGGCCAAAAGGCCTTGAAGAACGCGCTGCGCTTCCGGGACCATTCCCGTGTTGTCCTGGTCGTGTCCGCCTTGGGGATTGTCGAAAGGGTTCGGAAACATTGCGATGCTCCTGGGGAAACATGGCCATCAATGCTTGCGTTGGGGCAACGAGGACGGCTACCCCGCGCGCCCGGTGAACAACGCCTGGATGACTTCGCCGCGGTTGAGGTTGACGGGGCGGTTCTGGCGGTCGCGGACTTCGCTGCGTGGGTCGACGCCGAGGACGCTGTAGACGGTGGCGCCGACGTCGTCGGGGGAGTAGGGGTTGGTCGACGGGTAGGCGCCGATGCGGTCGGACTGGCCGACGAGCTGGCCGGGGCGCACGCCGGCGCCGGCGAACAGGCCGGAGAAGCACGGCGCCCAGTGGTCGCGGCCGGGACGGCCGTTGGCAGCCGGCGAGAAGATGCGCGGCGTGCGGCCGAACTCGCCCACCATCATCACCAGCGTGTCGTCGAGCAGCCCGGTCGCCTCCAGGTCGTCGAGCAATGCCGACACTCCCTGGTCGAGCGGGGGGAGCAGCACGTTGCCCAGGCGGTTGAAGATGTCGCCGTGCGAGTCCCAGTTCTGGACGTTGCCCATGTTGGCCTGGACGACGGGGACGCCGGCCTGGACGAGCCGGCGGGCCATCAGCAGCGACTGGCCGAACGCGTGCCGGCCGTAACGGTCGCGCACGGAGGCGGGTTCGCGGTCGATGGCGAAGGCGCGGGCGATGCGTCCCGAGGCGAGGATCGAGAACGCCGCCTGCTGCTGGTCGCTGAGGCGCCGGCCTTCCGCGGTGGTGGCGAGCTGCCGCTGCTGCATGTCGACTTCGGCGAGCAGCGCACGGCGGTCGTCGAGGCGGGTGGCGTCGATGCCGGGCGCGGGGCGCAGGCTGTCGATGCCGAAGTCGGGGCGGTTGGGGTCGCGGGTGATCTGCCAGGGGTCGTGGCGCGGGCCGAGGAAGCCGGCGTGCTGCCCGGGCCACACCAGCGGGCCTTCCATCAGGAACGTCGGCAGGTTCACGCCGCTCGGCAGCCCGTCGGTGCGAGGCCGCTGGTAGTCGACCGTGGACGCGTAGCTCGGCCAGTCGTCGCGCGAGGCGATCTTGTCGAAGAACGCGCCGGGCTGCTGGTGGCCGGTCAACAGATGGTGCGTGGCGACGAGATGGTTGTTCTCGCGGTGCGACAGCGACCGCACGATGGCGTACTTGTCGGCTCGCGCGGCGAGGCGGGGCAGGTGCTCGCAGACGTGCAGACCGGCGACCGGGGAGGCGATGCGGCGGAACTCGCCGCGGATCTCGGCCGGCGCGTCGGGCTTCATGTC
>JAYSSW010001083.1:0-5510 GCA_043720335.1 Planctomycetia bacterium | reverse complement strand
TGTACTTCTTGTTCATGGGAGCCTCCTTGTTGACGTGGAGATTCCCAGAAACGAACGGGCTTAGCAACCCGAAAATTCAGCCTGGACATGGCACTAGTAGCCATCGGATGCCACGGGGCGTTGCCTTCCAGGCCAACCAGCTCAGTCCAACCGCCACAGCCAGAACGACAACGAATGCAAACGGATGCGCTTGCGCCGCTATCAAAGGCACCCGTCCAAGAACGAAGTAGTCAAAGTCATCCATCGGTGCCCAAGCCGCCGAACGAAATAGCTCAGCAGCGGCGGGGGCTGCTGAAGCGATGAACCCGGGAAAGCCGACATGCCCCCGCCGTCTGCTGAAGCGGATGGTTCGGCCTCAGGGTAACGCTTTCAGGTTGCAGGCCAGCACCACCTCGCCCTTGGTGCTGTTTCTCGCCTCCTCACGCAGGTTCAACATCCCGGTTTTCGCGTCCACCGCCACGGCAAGGGTCCCGGCCTTGATCGGCCCGGCCAGCAGGCACCGCCGAAACCCCCCGCCCTTCGCCGGCACGTAGACCGCGATCTTGCTGGACGGATCCCCGAAGCCGAAACTGGCCTCGACCACCCAGTACGCTTTCCCGTCGTAGTCGACGCGGGTGTACGTGACGTTCGACGGCTTCTTGGCGGCCTCCTTCTGCCACTTCTCGAACGCCCCCGCCGCCACCTCCTCAGGAGGTAAGGGGAAAAGGACGTCTTCTAGGTCGTTCGCCTTCGGGGAGTCCGGCGTGGCCTTAATGGTGTTGAGCACCCGCCCGCCGCTCACCACCAACGTGAGTGTGTCCCCATTCGACAGGTCGTAGTCGATGAATGCGCGACCGCTGCCCCTCACGCGGTCCGGCTTCCCCAAACGGGACTGGATTGCGTTCGAGAGGTCACCCTCGGGCTGCTTGGTCTTGTGTTCGATGCCGAGCATCTTCGCCCCGCTCACCACGAAGGTGATCGTGTCTCCGTTCGACAGGTCGTAGTGGAGGAACGCGCGACCGCTACCCGTCACGCGGTCCGGCTTGCCAAGGCGCTTCTGGATAGCCTGCAGAAGCGGATTGTCCTTGGGCAGATCGAAGCCCTGCTTCCCTTTGGCGTCGCCGGCTGCAAGGTGCCGAGACGATGTTCCCGGCCACAACGTGATTCCAAGGACCGCGACACAGGCCAGAAACAGCGTGGTCTTCATCGATCACCTCCACGTTGGTTGCCGAACGAGAAGTAGGCCGCCTTCAACAGCATCTCGGACGTGTAGCCCCACAGGTAGATTGCCCCCGTCCTTCGTCCTTGCCCTGCCATCGCCAGCGCGTCGTCGAATCGCTGACGGGCGGCTGCGCGAAATTCGCGGATGCTGTCTCTGGCCGCAGCGCCTCAGCAATTGTCTCGGCATCGGAGACTGCCCTGTCCTTCTTCGACGACCCGTTCCCTGTAGCATATCGCCGCGCCGTCGCCGTTGTCAATCGTCGCGTCGCGCCAGCGGCTTTCCCTCTTGCCTTTCCCGGCCGATCTGCGGAACATGGCGGAGGAGCGAAATCCGTCACGCGGGAGGGGACCATGTCGCAATCGCCGCCAAGGGTGGTGCTGGCCAAAGTCGGACTCGACGGCCACGACCGGGGCATCAAGGTCGTCGCCCGCGCCCTGCGCGACGCCGGCCTGCACGTCATCTACGCCGGGCTTTGGCAGACCCCTGAAGCCGTCGTCCGCGTCGTCGCCGACGAGGACGCCGGCTGGCTCGGACTCTCCCTCCTGTCCGGCGCCCACATGACGCTCGTCCCGCGCGTCCTCGACCTGCTGCGCGACGCCGGCCTCGGACACGTCGGCGTCCTCGTCGGCGGCATCATCCCGGAGGACGACATCCCGCCATTGATGACGCTGGGCGTCGCCCGCGTCTTCGGCCCCGGCACCTCCCTCGACGACATCGTCGCTTTCGTCAAGGAGCCGAGGGAGGCGGCTCATGGCTGACCTTTCTGTTGATACTCTCCTCGAACGCCTTCCCAAGAAAGACCGCCACGCCCTCGCCCGGCTCCTCTCCTTCGCCGCGCAAGGCGAGCATCTCCCCGAAATCCTGCGTGCGCTTCCCCCTCCGGCCAAGCCATGTCGCGTCGTCGCCTTCACCGGCAGCGGCGGCGTCGGCAAAAGCTCCCTCGTCGGCAGGCTGATTCCCGTGATCCGCAAAGCGGGATCAACAGTCGCCGTCCTCGCCTGCGACCCGCAGAGCAGCGTCAGCGGCGGCGCCCTGCTTGGCGACCGCTTCCGCATGGGCAGCGCGATCGACGACGGCGTCTTCATCCGCAGCCTCGCCGCCCCCGGAGGCCACGGCGCCGTCGCCGAGCACGTCGACGTGATGGTGCGGCTGCTTGAGACGTTCGGGTTCGACGTGGTGCTGCTCGAAACGGTCGGCGCCGGCCAGGGGGACGTGGCGGTGCGCGACCTGGCCGACGCGGTGGTGCTGCTCTTGCAGCCGGAGGCGGGGGACGACATTCAGTGGGACAAGGCGGGCATCCTGGAGCTGGCCGACGTGGTGGTGGTGCACAAGGCCGACCTCCCGACGGCCGAGCAGACCGCCGCCCAGGTGCGATCGGCGCTGGACCTGTCGATGCGGACGCACACGACGCCGGTGCTGCGCGTGAGCAGCGCGCGCAGCCAGGGCCACGCCGAGCTGTGGCAGACGCTGGCCGCCCTGCCGCTGCGCCGGGTGGAAGCCCCGCCCGCCGCCGCTCTGCTGCGCTGGACGCAAGCCTGGCTGACGCGCCGCGCAGCAACCGCCGAATGGCAAGCGTTAGCGGCGACGTGGCGGGCGCTGCCGGAAGCGGAGCTGCGGCGCCGGCTGTTGGCGTTGCTGGGGGCGGGGCACGAATGATGCCAGGATTCGCTCAACGGAACTAGGATCGCCCACTTTGAAGTGGTATATTCTCGGCATGTCCACTCAGCGCCCTCTCGCCACCTACCTTTCTGACTGCCGCGCCCGCAAGGCGACCGGCGCCGTCACGCCGGAAACCAGCCTGTACGGGCCGCTGGAAACGCTGCTGAACGCGGCGGGGGCGTCGCTTCGCCCCGGCGTCCGCGCCTTCATGAGCCTGCGCAACCAGGGGGGCAACATGCCTGATGGCGGGCTGTTCACCCCCGACCAGTTCAACAAGGACGACACCGACGCCCCCACGGGCCAAACCCCTGCGCGTGGCGTCATCGAGTGCAAGAAGCCCAAGGACGAACTGCTCGCCATCGCCGACTCCGCGCAGGTGTCGCGCTACTGGAACGCCTACTCGCAGGTCCTCGTCACCAACTACCGCGAGTTCGTCCTTCTGGGCATGGACGAGGACGGCGCCCGCGTCCGCTACGAGCACTTCAAGCTCGTGGATACGGAGCGCGAGTTCTGGACGAAGGACGCCGCCGCCCTCGACGCCGAGCTGGGCGATCCGTTCCTCGACTTCCTGAAACGCTGCCTGCTGAGGCCGGCGACGATCACCGAGCCGAAGGAGGTCGCCTGGTTCCTCGCCAGCTACGCGCGCGAAGCGAAGGCCCGCATGGAGCGCGCCGGCGAGATCCCCGCCCTCGCCAACGTGCAGAAGGCGTTGGAACAATCGCTCGGCCTGTCGTTCGACACCGCCAAGATCGAGGAGGGCCGGCGCTTCTTCCGCAGCACGCTCGTGCAGACCCTTTTCTACGGCGTCTTCTCCGCGTGGGTGCTGTGGCACCGCAGCAAGCCCAAGGCGCGCGAGCGCTTCGACTGGGAGAAGGCGGCGCGCTACCTGCGCGTGCCGGTGCTGCGCAAGCTGTTCCACGAGCTGGCGGAGCCGGGCAAGCTCGTGGAATGGAAGCTCGACGAGGTCCTCGGCTGGGCCAGCGACGTGCTCAACCGCGTCGACCGGGCGACCTTCTTCGGCAAGTTCGAGGACGTCGCCGCGGTGCAGTACTTCTACGAGCCGTTCCTGGAGCAGTTCGACCCGGAGCTGCGCAAGCAGCTCGGCGTCTGGTACACGCCGCACGAGATCGTGCAGTACATGGTCGGCCGCGTCGACCAGGTCCTGCGCGACGAGCTGGGCCGCCCCGACGGCCTCGCCGACGAGTCGGTCTACGTCCTCGACCCGTGCTGCGGCACCGGCGCCTTCCTCGTCGAAGTCCTGCGCCGCGTCGACGCCACTCTGCGCGAGAACGGCAGCGACGCCACCCGCGCCGCCAAGCTCAAGCAGGCCGCCACCACTCGCCTGTTCGGCTTCGAGCTGCTGCCCGCTCCGTTCGTCGTCGCCCACCTGCAGCTCGGCCTGGAACTGCAGAACTTCGGTGCCCCCTTCAACGAGACCGGCGGCGAACGGCCGCGCGTCTACCTCACCAACGCCCTCACCGGCTGGGATCCCAGGATCGACGCGACGAAAAGCATGTTCGAGGAGTTCAACCAGGAGCGCGAGGCCGCCGAGAAGGTGAAACGCCAGCAGCCGATCCTCGTGATCCTGGGCAACCCCCCCTACAACGGCTTCGCGGGCATCGCCATCGACGAGGAACGCGGCCTGTCCGACAGCTACCGCTCCAGGCCGGGCGAGCCGTCCGACCTCAAGCCGCACGGGCAGGGCCTCAACGACCTCTACGTCCGCTTCTTCCGCATGGCCGAACGCTGCATCCTGCACGAACTCAGCGGCGCGCCCCAGCCCGAAGGCGTCGTCTGCTTCATCTCCAACTACTCCTGGCTCGACGGGCTTTCCTTCCCCCTGATGCGCGAGAGGTTCCTCCAGGGCTTCGACTCCATCTGGATCGACTCCCTCAACGGCGACAAGTACAAGACCGGCAAGGTCACGCCCGACGGCGACCCCGACCCCAGCGTCTTCAGCACCGAGCGCAACCGCGAAGGCATCCAGGTCGGCACCGCCGTCGCCACCCTGCTGCGCCGCGGCGAGCACCAGTCCCCCGCCGCCGTCCACTACCGCGACTTCTGGGGTGCCAGCAAGCGCCAGGACCTGCTCGCCTTCGGCGCCGCCTGGTCGCAGGACGCCTACGTCCCCGTCCACCCCGTCCGCGAACTCGGCCTCCCTTTCCGCTCAATGAGAACCACCCCGGGCTACACCGCCTGGCCCCTTCTGCCGTCGCTTTTTCCAGATCGATTCATCGGTGTTCAAAGCAGTCGCGATGAAGCACTCGTAAGTTTCGAAAAAGAAACGATCTATGAGCGAATGCTAAGCTATTTCAGCGCGAACATTTCGCATGATGAAATGAAGCTATTGTGTCCGAAGCTAATGATCGACGCTTCTCGATTTGATGCAATTGAAACCCGAGTACAATTGCAAACACGCGGGTTTCTTCCCCAAAATGTGGTTCGTTTCGCGTACCGTCCTTTCGACTTGCGGTGGGTTTATTGGGAACCGATAACAAAACTGCATAACGAGAAATCGCCCAGGCTTTTTCCTCAAATTTTTGAAGGTAATTATTACGCCGGCTCGAAATATGCTCTATAATGCTACTGTAGGCCACAGCGGCCAGCGACCACGTTGCCCTATTGGAGGCGAGTCATGCCGATCTCATTG
>JAYSSW010001082.1:0-2598 GCA_043720335.1 Planctomycetia bacterium | reverse complement strand
GGCGGGACGCCGCCGGGGGGGAGCTTGACGATGGGGGCGATATTGGCGTCGCCGCCGGACATGACGAGCCAGCTGGTCAGCCCGATGCCGCCGCCGACCAGCAGCACGCAGGCGGCAATGACGCCGATCATCAGCCAGGGGCCGGTGCTGTCCTGCTTGGGGCGTTTGCGGCGGCGCGGCCGGCGATCGTCGTCCTCGTCGCGGTCGCGCTCACGGTCGTCGTCCTCGTCGCGCGACTTCGATTTCGACTTGATCGGCGGCGGGCCGCTGCGGCGCCGCTTCTGCGTGTCGTCGTCCTCGAAGGCGTCGAGCGGCGCGTCGTCCTCGTCGTCGAACTTCTTCTTCGCCTTGGCAGGCTTGCTCTCGGAAAGCGGCGCCTCGTCGTCCTCGTCGTCGAACTTCTTCTTCGCGGGCTTGCTCGCCGGTTCCGTCAGCTGGATCGGCGGCAGCTTCGGCTTCGGCGCCTCGGGCGACGCCTTCGGCTGAGGCGCCGGGATCGTCGGAACGCTCCCCGCGCCCGCCTCCGCTGCGGGAACCGTGAACTGCTGTTCGCACTTCTGGCACTTCACCTTGCGGCCAGCCAGGTTGTCGGGCAGGCGGAACACCGCCTTGCAGTTCGGGCACAATGTCGAAATGGCCATGGACGCGGTCTCCCGGCAGAGGCGCAATGAGTGCGTGATGAATCGTCGAGGAAAGGACAGTTTACCCAACCTGACAGCCGCTTGGCTAGTGGAAAGTGGGGCGTTTCAGCGACAATGTGCGAAGGAGAAAGAAGATTCAAGCCCCACCATGAGCGAAGCGATTGGTGGGGGTCTGACCCCCAGGAATCGCGTTGCTCATCCTGGGGCTTGGGGTGCTTGCGACAAATCAACGCCCCAGCCCTGCACGTCGCTCTCGCGCAGCATTAGCCGGCGGATCGCGGTCGCCTGCCCGGTCGCCGGGTCCACGTCGATGATGGCGCCGGCCAGGCGCGCGTCGTGCTGGGCCACGTCGAACATCGTCGGCACGAACGTCACCGTCGTCGCCAGCACCCGGTCGATGCGGCGGCCCAGCACGCTGTCGTACGGCCCGCACATCCCCGCGTCGCACAGGAATGCCGTCCCGCCCGGCAGCACTTGTTCATCCGCCGTCTGCACATGCGTGTGCGTCCCCAGCACCGCGCTGACCCGCCCCTTCAGATGGTGCGCGACGAGGTACTTCTCGCCCGTCGCTTCGGCGTGGATGTCCACCAGCACGACGCGCGTCTGCTCGTGGATGCCCGGCAAGAGTCGATCAATCGCGTGGAAGGGGCAGTCGACGGGGCGCATGAAGGTGCGGCCCAGCAGCGACACGACGGCGACCCGCGTGCCGTCCTTCGCCGGGGCGTAGGCCACGTCGCGGCCCGGCGCCTCGGCGGGGAAGTTCGCCGGCTTGCAGATCCGGTCCTCCTTCTCCAGCACCGACAGCAGCTCCATCTTCTTGTAGAGGTGGTCCCCCATCGTGACGAGATCGACCCCCGCCGCCCGCAGCTGCCGATAGACGCGCGGCGTCATCCCCGACCCGCCCGACGCGTTCTCAGCGTTGGCGACAACCAGGTCGATGGATTCGCGCCGCACCAGCTCCGGCAGCGCCAGCCGCACCAGATCGACGCCAGGCTGCCCCACGATGTCGCCGAGAAAGAGGATTTTCATCGGGGAGTTTGGAACCACGAAGGAGCGGGAATGGGTTGCTCGGCCCGCGCCATTGTACCGCCTACGGCGTGCGATCACAAAGTTGTCCGTGCCGCACGTTCGATCTACGGCCCAGGAACTTCGCGGTCGCGGCGCTGTTCGATCCTCTCCAGTTGCTCGGTGACCGCAATGCTCGGCGGGCCTGGCGGGCTTGGCCGATACGACCGCAGGAGCGCCCGCGCTGTGAAGAAGAGAACGACGAAGCCGACGACCCCGCCCGCCAGCGCAACGACCGGTTGGAACTGGCGCGGGTCGGGCGGGCCGGGCGTCGGCACGATCAGTCGGAGGACGCCGCCGAAAACCATGGCGCCCGCGTAAAGCCCCACGACGGCGAGGTACAGCCAGCCCCACGCCTGGAGCGGGACGTTGTAGAACGAGTGCTCGGTCCCGTCACGGCTCCATCGGCGACCCAAGTAGACGCACGCCGACCCGGAGAGCAGCAGCGACCCGGTCATCGCCAGCATGCAGATCCAGAACGGTTCAATATCGACCAGACCGGCGCACGACGCCAAAATCGGGAAGAACGAAACGACAACCAGCAACCCCCGCCCGCGCCAGATCAACAGCAACATCGCAGACCTCCGGCGTGAACAACCCGGCGTGTTTGTGAGCGGGACTCGTCACGCTATACTTCTCGTGGCCAGCTGTGCAACACCGTGGGGCACGATTGGATCGTGCCTGAAGCGCCACGGCACGATGCCAGCGATCCTGCTTTTGCACCAAAGGTGCTGCATAACAAAGCCCAGGGTCGCGCAGCGCACCCTGGGAAAACGTGACCCGACATGCCGTCTGCCCCAAAGGGGCTGCATCGTCCGCTCTACCCGTTCGATGCAACGCCGTTGGCGTAGAAATCATTGGGGGAGTCCACGTTCCCAGGGTGCGCTGCGCG
>JAYSSW010001081.1:0-5522 GCA_043720335.1 Planctomycetia bacterium | reverse complement strand
GCAGGCCGAACGCGGGCAAGAGCAGCCTGTTCAACGCCCTGGCGGGCGAGCGCTCCGCGCTGGTCAGCCCGCAGCCCGGCACCACGCGCGACTACCTCGAACGCGTCCTCGACCTCGCCGGCCTGCCGATGGTGCTGGTCGACACCGCGGGCTTGCGTGCGACCGACAGCGTGATCGAGTCGGCCGCGCAGAGCCTGGGCCGCCAGCAAGCGGAGGAAGCCGACCTGCTGCTGTGGTGCCTGGAGCGAGGCGAAGCCGACGCGGAGTATGAGACCCTTGAGGACTCGCTGAAAAAGCGCACGCTGCCACTGGCGACGAAGTCCGACCTCGGCCCAACGCCGGCAGGCATGCTCGCCGCCAGCGCGACGACCGGCGCCGGCGTCGACGCGCTGTGGCGGACGCTGGCGAGCCGGGCGAGGCAGGCGGGCCGGGCGGCGCTGGCGCCCAGCCTGAGCCGCTGCCGGCACCACATCGAGACGGCCCAGCAGCACCTGCGGGCGTCGCACCATCTGGCGCTGGAGGAGCAGCCGCCGGAGCTTCTCGCGCTGGAGCTGCGGCTCGCCCTCGACGAACTCGGCGCGATGGCCGGCGCCGTCCACACCGACGACCTCCTCGACCGCGTCTTCTCGCGGTTCTGCATCGGGAAGTGAACGGCGTGCCGGCTTGTGACGCCGCACGGCCTGCGAGTCTCTATCGCATCGGTTCGATGGTGAGTCTCAGGAAGAACCGATCCGTGCCGAGCTTCATCCGCTCGATGTCTTCGCGGGTCAGCCGCTTGAGGTAGGCCGCCACCGCGTCCCCGATCTGTTGGGGCGTGCCTCGAAGTTCCCCGCTCGCCCCGAACGAATAGGCTCCGTCGTACACGCCGTCCGCGTTCCCGTCCTCACCGCTCGCGATGAACTCGATTTCGCCGTCGGCGATCGGCAGCGGGTCCAGGAAGATCGAGTTGCCGCACGTCGGGCACGCCTCGGGAATGTCGATCGTATGGACATAGTCCAGAACGATGGCTTTCATGTTCGTCACTCCCACGCCTTGATGCGGCTGACGCCGGACTGGCCTGGCAACCGGGTGACCGCCACCCCGTCCGGCAGGCCCGCGAGATCGACCGTTTGGCCCAGGCAAGCCTTCAACACACGCGGCGAGCTGCCGTTCGCCTTGAAGCACAACGTCAGGCCGATCTGGTCGAGGAAGTCCTCGTCGTCGGTCTCGTAGTCCTCCGGCGACTGCGAGATCAGGAACACCGACATCCCCTTCGACCGGCTCTCCCGCACCAGGCTGATGAGCGACGGCTGGCCGTAGCTCAACACCCGCCGGGCCTCGTCCACCACCAGCACCGCCCGCAACGCCCGGTGGCCCTGGGCGTCCATCTCGGAGTCGGGCAGCGCCTTGAAATGGGCGTAGAGGGCGTCCAGCACCAGGAACACGATCAGCCGCTGGGCCGACTCCTCCGCCCCGTGGACGTCGATGATCCAGCTCCGCCGGAAGAAGTCCGCCGGCGGCAGCCTGGGGTCGAAGAGCTTCCACTGCGTCAGCTCGTTGAACGTCGCCGTGAGGACGTTGCCGCCGCTCTTGCGGGTTCGGTCCGCGTAGAGCGCGACCAGTTCGTCGCGGATGCTGGCGATCTCGACCGGCTTGCCCGGCCGGTACTTCTGGAACGCGGACTTGGCGGCGTCGCGGAGTTCGTCGCCCTGGACCGCGCCGGGCCGGCTCTTGGGGATGCGGATGAACGAGTCGCGGAAACGAACCGCCGCCCCCGCCGCCTGCCCCACATCCGTGAGGTGCAGGACATCAAGAGGCACCGGCGTGTTCGGAGCGGCGACGACGGTGGCCCCGACCTCGCTGACGAAAGCCGGATTGCTGGCGAGGTCGCCCTTGAAGTCGAAGATGATGCACGGCACCTTCGTCTGCGCGCGAATCTGGCCCAGCAGACTGCGGGCGAGGCGCGTTTTCCCGGACCCGGTGCCGCCCATCAGGGCGACGTGCGGCGACCCCGGCCCGTTGACCAGCCACATCGCCGGCTGCCCTGTTCGCTCGTCCACGCCGGGATCGCCGAGCCGCACCGAGACGGGGCCAGTCACATGGCAGTCACATGGTGGAATCAGGCGACAGGCGTCCCAAGTCTTTACTTCCAAAGAGATTCTGGCGAGTTGGAGTGGCGATGCTCGTTGCCGGTGGCTCTCCAGTCACATCCCCGTCACATGCCTAGGCCCAGTACGGGACATATTTCTTGGCGGCTTCGTCAGCATTTTCCTTCTGAATGAGCCTCTTGTCCAGCGTGTCGCGGATGACACGCGAAGCCATCGAATAATTCCCGTCCGCGATTCCGAATCGTCGACGAAGGGAGGCGTTGGTCATGGTCTTGTTTTCGACCCAGCACAGGACACAGTGCTGATAGCATGCCCGAACCCGCTCGGCTCGATCCATAGCCGCGAACGGTTGCGGAGCCAAGAGCAAGACACGGGTGGAACCCGGCAGCACACGGAAGTCAGGCGGCGGCAACTGAAACACTTCGATGGCGACGATCACCTTGTCGATTCCCGATCCCCGCTCCTCGCAGATGTTCAGCCTTCTCATCAACCCGGCCAGGACTTCGTTGCGGGATCGAGGTGGGGCGTCGATGAACCGCTGCGGATCGACCAGGGATTCGCCGGGGTTGGTGATCTCGACTCGGTCGTCGAAGATTTCAACCATCGGCCCGGCCCCCGTGACAGAAAAATCTTGATGGATCAACGCGTTGGCAACCAACTCGCGGATCGCGATGTCGGGATACGCGCGCCCCACTTGTCGAAGAGCAGCGGAGATGTGTTCGTTCTCGGGCAACTGGGAATGGATGTACGCCACGGCCGCCTCGAAGCCGGCTGCGTACCCCGCGACGGCCGGCGGGTCGTTCCACTCCCGCTCGGTCGATACCCGTCCCTTGCCGTTGTATTTAATGACGCGCAAAGCCTTCCGGCCCAGGCCTTTGAACTGGGCAAGGTCACGGGCGAACAGGATCGCCCCGAGGTTGGTGATGTCGAACGCGCTGCCACGCCGGCAGACGAGGTGGTCGGTAGCCAGCCGATCCACGATCGTCGTTTGCGTTTCGGGGAGTCGCAACTGCAGGAGCCGAAAGTACGCCTCGTAGTCGAGTGCGGCGACGACATCGGCGACGGAGAACCCGGCCGCAGCCACGCCCGATTCAAAGTCGGTTGCGGCGAACTGTGCCCAGAGCGACCGCTCCTTTTCCGGGTAATCCCGGAGAGGTTTCTTGTGGTTGCCGACCCGGATGTACTCGACGCCGGCGAACGAAACGGGGGCGGCGTTCGCCGCCTGCACCTGGATCAGCACCACGGGCTTTCCGTCGGCCGCGACTTCATGGATGCTGAAATCCATCCGTGGCGACAACAGGCGGGCAAGCCAGGGCTCCAAGTCCTCGTTTCCTTTCCCTTTCTCCTTTCGAGGTCGAAACGTGGTGCCGACGACGGCGTGCGTCCCGTCGTCGATGCCCCAAATGATGTAGCCAAAGGCTTGGCCGTGCAGTGCCGCCGCGTTCGACAAGGCAGACAGGTACTCCCCGATCTCTTGCGGGTTGGTGTTGTTCCGTTTGAACTCGACCCATTCCGTTTCGCCCGGCATGGCGCCGAGTTCGGCGATTTTCGCGGCTAGGAAAGATTCGGTCATGTGAGTTCCGGCACGGTGTTCTTTCATCTCCCGTCAATCCTATGACCCTGGCGCGTCCAAAAACTTCTTCTTGCGATGCCACTCGATATAAACAGGGTCGGGCTTCATCGCAGGATCAGCAGGCGGCAGCAGCGGTTGGCCATCGAACTCGGCCAGAGTTTTTCCGCCCGGATGGTCTTCCGCGAAATGGCTTCTGGCGACCCGTGCTGTCAGGTCGTCGTTGATCGTCCACAAGCCTTGATCGAACATCCAGTGCGCGTTCTTCGAGAGTGCGAGGCCGTTTCGCGGGTCGTTGTTGCGACTGTCCGAAAACTGGTGAATGTGGGCCGCATCCACGAGCGAACCACGCGCGACAGTAGTGAGCCGGTGGCGAGTCAAGCAGCAGGTGAAGGAGTAACCCGCGACAACAACTTGACGGAACCGAACGTCCCGCCCTTGCTTGACGGCGGCGGTACGCTCTGTTTCAGCCACGCTTGCAGCTGCCGAACCGAGTTCGACCTCTGGAATGTTTAGAATCGCTGCGAGGGCGATTTGTTCGCTCGGCTGGAACCATCGTGCGATCAGCACGCGCCGCGCCTGTTGGCGGAAGGTCGGGTCGTTGAATGCGGCCCAAACACCGTCTGAGCAAAGTGCGAAAAATGTCACTTTCTTATCTGGCGACGGTTGCAGTTTCGCATCGAGGGGTTCCCAAACTCCATCACCGACGAGGTGGTGAAATGGCATGCGGATGTCTAGTGCGCCACGGCGATGCGCGACGATCCGCGAGTAGGTCATGAACTGGTAGGTCAACTCGGCAGAACGCGGAATGGGATTTGAAGTGATGACGCTTGACTCGACCAAGTCCATAACCGCGAGCAACAACAGAGGCTTATGAGGAGCTGGATCTGGAGCTTTCTTGCTCGTGTTAAGTTTGACAAGTTTTGCAATAAGTGCGGCTGCATCTTCAATCATGTGGTCAGTCCACGAGAATAGCCTTTCGCGCGCAGTCGTTCCCGGTTTTTCAGATGCCGCTTGGCTTCCAAGACCGCGTCGTCGGCCCACATCGCTCGGATTCGAGCGATCTCGTCCTCGCTGATGAGCGTCATGCCGACCTCGGCCTGGACGGAGAGAAGGCGAGCCAGGATTTCCTGGCGGGCCTCGACCGTGAACGGCCCGGCCACGGTCGTGACGCCATCGCCCATCAGGGCGATGCGTCCGTCCCGCCGCTCGATCATCCGCTTCGACCGCTCGTTCCTGAACTTCGCCAGCCAGTCGCGGAAGTCCATGAGCGGTTCGAGGTGTTCGTGGCCGGAGTCGATCATCGCCTCCATGCTGCGGTCCTTCTCGACCACGGTGCAGGTCCAGCAGCCGAAGCGCGAGGACGAGGTGCCGCACGACGGCGCCGTGGACTTGTCCATGACCAGGGGACATTCGCCGCCCTGGGCGTTGCGGTACAGGGTGACGAGTTCGCGGTGGCTGCCGCCCCAGGGCGGGGACCGCTGCAGCAGCAGCAGCCAGACGTCGTCGGTGGTCATGTCGAGGATGGGCCGGAAGACCATGCAGCCTTTCATGTCGTCGTGGGGGTTCAGGCGCGATCCTGCCAGGTTGCGGTGCTGGCTTGTCGTGCGTGCGCGGTTGGCGGATTCGGCGCGGCGGACGCCGAGCAACAGCACGACTTCGCCGCTGGCCGAGATCTGGGTGCGGATGTAGTTCGAGGTCGGCGCGATCTTCATCCGGTCGGTGCACCAGCGGAACATCCGCGTCGGCGCCGGATACCCGCGGCCGATCAGGTTCACCCAGAACGTCTGGTCCGGGTCGGGCGTCGTCTTGACGACCTTGATCGGCAGGTGCAGGTTGTCGGCGGCGGATTGGAGTCGGGCGAG
>JAYSSW010001080.1:0-2603 GCA_043720335.1 Planctomycetia bacterium | reverse complement strand
TCGTGCAATCGAAGCGTCGAGTGTCGCGTGGCCGCAACGCTGCCGCAGCCACGCACCTTGAAGTCGCCCGAGGGTGCCGATCATGAACATCGTCCATTTGGCAGCGTCGCCGTTCTTCGGCGGTCCTGAACGTCAGATGCTGGGACTGGCCCGAAGCCTGCCGTCGACCTGCCGCTCGACTTTCCTTTCGTTCGCGGAAGGGGGCAGGAGCGAGCCGTTCCTGGCCGAGCTGCGCCGCAGCGGCATCGACGCCCTGCCGCTGCAGTCGAACACGCCTCATTACTTCCGTGCAGCGGGCGAGGTGGCCGGCCAGCTCCGCCGCCTCAACGCGAACATGCTCCTGTGCCACGGCTACAAGGCGGACCTGGTCGGGCTTCGCGCGGCGCGCCAAGCGGGCGTGCCGGTCGTGTCGGTGTCGCGCGGCTGGACGGCGGCGACCTGGAAGGTCCGCGTCTACGAGTGGTTCGACCGCCGCTGCCTGACCCGCATGGACGCCGTCGTCTGCGTGTCCGAAGGCCAGGCGGCCAAGGTGCGCCGCTGCGGCGTGGCGCCCGACAAGCTGCGGGTGATCCGCAACTCCATCGAGACCGACCGCTTCGGCGAGCCGGACGAGCTGGGCCGGGCGTTTTTGCAATCGTTCTTCCCGCGTCCGATGCGGCGCATCGTCGGCGCGATCGGCCGGCTCAGCCCGGAGAAGGGCTTCCGCCACCTCGTCGACGCGGCGGCGCTGGTCGCCAAGCAGTCGAGCGATGTCGGCTTCCTGCTATTCGGCGACGGGCCGCTTCGCGCGGAGCTGGCTCAGCAGATCGAGCGGCTCGGTCTCGCCGGGAGGTTCATCCTCGCCGGCTTCCGTCCCGACCTCGACCGCTGGATGCCGAACTTCGACCTGCTCGCGCTGCCGTCGTACACCGAGGGGCTGCCAAACGTGGTGCTGGAGGCGTTCGCTTCGCGCGTGCCGGTCGTCGCCACAGCGGTCGGCGGCACTCCCGAAGTCGTCGAGGACGGCGTGAGCGGCTATCTGGTGTCGCCAGGAACATGCGAGCCGCTCGCCGCGCGGATGCTCGACCTGCTCTCGAACGAGACGCGAAGGCAGACGATGGGCGTGGCCGGCTGCTACCGCGTCCGCGACCAGTTCACCTTCGACGCTCAGCGCGCCCAGTACCTGCAGCTCTTCCGCGACTTGGCGCCTTCGCGGCCGCTGGTGGCGGGGCCGCATTTCCTTGGCGCCGACGCGTCGCCGCGCCGCCCCGCTTCCCAGCCAGCCGCCCCCGCAGCGGTAGACGCCGGGTCCAATCCACTTTCCCGCCAGTCCCCGGAACCGAAGGAGACGCCGAAATCCATGTAAAACACGCGAGAATGAGGCCCTGAGGTTGACCTTGACTCGATTCACGCGATTGCATTACCATGCGACCCGTGTGGTCAAGCCTCAGCAAGCAGGACGCCTCTGAGACAGCACCGTTGACATGGCTGGTTCCTCTCCGGGAACAGGCCGACTCCCGACTACTGGGACTTGTCGTAAGGTCGAAGGTCAGTGTTTTCAATGCACAAAGGAAGGGAAGCCACAATGCGAAGGTCGTTCGTTTCGCTGTGCGCCACCGCGGTCGCCTCGCTGATTCTCAGCAGCGCCGTCGTGCGTGCCGACAACATCCCCTGGGGCTACAACGCCTCGAGCACGTCGATCGACAACAATGGCGGCGGCATCAAGACGTCGTCGATCGCCTTCAACGGCGCCATCGGCGGCGCCACCGGCGACTCCGGGATCATCATCTACAACCTGAAGACCAGCAGCTCGGCGGAAATCGAAAGCCCCGACAGCTTCACCAACGTCCAGTTCGACCTGGCGATCACGCTCACCGACCTCAAGGCGACGGGCGCGGATCCCAAAGTCAAGCAGGTCGTCAGCGACACGGTGAAGTTCAGCGGCCAGTTCAACGCCGACAAGGTCACCAAGGCCAGCCTGCTGCCGGGCGTGACCAACTGGCTCACCCCGACCAAGGCGGAAGTGACGCTCGGCTCGGAAGACACCGGCTGGCGCAAGTACACGGTGGACATCTCGAGCTTCACGTCTCCCGGCCAGCCCGGCGACGCTCCCGGCTCGATCCAGGCCATCGTCCGCATCACCCCCGGCACCCCGCCCGATGGCGGCGGCGACCCGCCTCCGGAAACCCCCGAGCCCGCCAGCCTCGTGCTCGCCGGCCTGGGCCTCCCCTTCATCCTGCTGGCCCGCCGCCGCATGAAGAAGGCGCAGCAGGCCGAAGCCGCCCTCTAAGGCGACCTGTCAAAACATCCCCGTTTGTCCCGCACTCGGGGCGAAGCCCATAGACTTCAACGCATCGACCCTGACGAATCGCACGGATGCCGGCGCCCACCCAGACGCCGGCATCCTTTTCCGCTTCCCTCGATTGTCCCTTCAACTGTCCCTGCAACCTTGATCGGCCGACTCCGCGTGCGATGGACCGCCCTTTTCTCGCCTCGCATCTCCCCGCTCGCGCG
The DNA here is from genome assembly GCA_043720335.1 of Planctomycetia bacterium. Taxonomy (GTDB): domain Bacteria; phylum Planctomycetota; class Planctomycetia; order Gemmatales; family Gemmataceae; genus JAYSSW01. The sequence goes on along the minus strand of JAYSSW010001080.1, from coordinate 110 downwards.
CACCTCGTCGGACCTACTTCTTTGAATGGACTCACCCATGCGCAAGGTGAACACGAAGTTCTTCCTCCTCCTTGTCGGCACATTCGTCTTCTCCTCCCTTGCCCTGTTCG
>JAYSSW010001079.1:0-5530 GCA_043720335.1 Planctomycetia bacterium | reverse complement strand
GCAGCTCGCCGCGCAGCTCCTCCTTCACTCGTTTCAGCAGCCCGGTGATGTGCGCGAAGTGGTCGAGCGACGGCTGCACGTCGAGCAGTTCCACGTCGTGCATCGTGTGGACCGGCCGGGCGGGGACGGGGCCTTTGTTCGGCTGCAAGCTGAACGGCAGCCCCATCGACACGGTCAGCGTGGTGATGTCGTAGAAGAGGATGATGGCGTCGACGCCGAACCGCTTCGGCAGCAGCGAGCATTTGGAGGCCAGTTCGACGTTCTCGGAGAACTCGTAGAAGGACATCCCCGCGCGCAGCTTGCCGAACTCCGGGTCCCAGCGGCCCGCCTGGCGCATGGCCCAGACGGGGGGACGCTCGACCGCTTCGCCGCGCGCGGCCCGGACCAGGAGATGCGGCGACGAGGGCGGAAGGGTCGTGTCAGGCATGGTCGGTCCACATGGATTGGAGGCAGGCAGGCAGCGTGTTCTTAGTTCCATGCGGACAAAAGTCAATCAGCCCTCTTCCGTGAAACGAGTTCGCCCATGAAGCGCCGCTGTCGTCGGGTTGGTCATCCAGGAACGTGGCCGGGGCCCGCGCGTGAAATGGGCTTTTGTCGCTGCGTGGCTCTACCAGCCCGCTTACGCAGGCCGTTCGCCTGAACCTGAAAACGAATCCGCCACGAGCGGACTTCGCGGTCGTCGATTCTTCTTTACATTCAGGCGAACGGCCTGCGTAAGCGGGCTGGTGAAATTTTCCTTCGCGTGGCCGTGTCGCTGTTCTCATGAATCATCGATGGGGCGGAACGCGGCAAAATCGGCCGAGCGCTTTCCAAGCCGCGCGGTTCGTGTTATTGTGCGCACATGACGATGGCTCGCCCATGCACCCTTGAATGAGAGACCTGCCTTGAAGTCCAAAACGCTCCTGCTCTGTCTGGCGATTGCCGGCTGCGGCGTCGCGCTCCTCCTCGCCGCCTTCTCAACCGGCGTTCTGCACGGCGGCGGTGGTCCCGTGAACCTGGGCGACACGTTCGCCAAGGGCGTGCAGCCGCTGCTGAAGAAGCACTGCCTGGAATGCCACTCGAAGAAGGCGTTCAAGGGGGACCTCGACCTCGAACGCTTCGATTCGATCGGCACCGTACGCAAGGAGACGCGGCCCTGGCAGCACGTCATCGAGCAGGTCGAAGCGGGCGAGATGCCGCCCAAGGGGAGGCCGCCGCTGTCGGCCGACGAGCGCAAGCTGCTGCTGGAGTGGACGCGCACGATGCTCGACACCGAAGCGCGCTCGCGCACCGGCGACCCCGGCCGCGTGCCGCTGCGCCGCCTGAGCAACGCCGAGTACGACGCCACGATCCGCGATTTGACCGGAGTCGACCTGAAGCCGACACGCGAGTTCCCCGCCGACGGCGCCGCCGGCGAGGGCTTCACCAACGCCGCCGAGTCGCTGTCGGATGTCACGCCGACGCTGTTCACGCGCTATCTCGGCGCCGCGAAGGAGATCGCCGACCACGCCGTGCTGCTGCCCGACGGCTTCCGCTTCAGCGCCGGCAAGACGCGCCGCGACTGGACCGACGAGAGCACCGCCCGCCTGCGCCAGTTCTACGCAGCTTTCACCGGCGACGGCCGACTCGTGTTCCAGCCCTATCTCACCGCTGCGATCCGCCATCGCGACGCGCTGGCGAACAACAAGATTGTGTTGAACGATGTCGCCGCGAAGGAGAAGCTGAACGCGAAGTATCTCACGGCGCTTTGGCAGGCGCTCAATGATAAAACACTGTCTCCGCCACTCGGCCGCATCCGCGCCCGCTTCGCCAGCGCGAGCGAAAAGGACGCAGCGATGATGGTTGCCGACATCGCCGACTGGCAGGCGGCGCTTTGGAAGTTCGAGATCGTCGGCAGCTACCGCTATGGCGCGACGACGCGACAGGTCGCCAACGACCCGGCCGCCAGTGAGGTTCAGTCGATCAAGCTTCCGGTGAAGACGGCGCCCGGCCAGAGCGAAGTCGTGCTGCGCCTCGCCAGCCGCGAACTGGCATCGGCGGACAAGTCGGCGCGCGTCGTCTGGCAGCGGCCGCGCTTCGAGGGCGCCGGCCGCTCCACGCTGCTGCTGAAGGACTACGCCGAGTTCGGCGCCCCCTACGAGGTCGACCACGCCGTCGTCTTCGCCGACACCGCGAAGTACCTCGGCGCGGTGGCGACCCTTGCGCATGACAAGGCGTTGTCACTCGACGAGACCGCGAAAAGCGGCAAGCTCGACGCCGCCCTGCTGAAGCGCTGGACGACGCTGCTCGCCCTCGCGCCGGCCAAAAAAGACACGGTCGAACCGACGCCGTCGCTGCCGGCCGTTGCGCTCGAACTGCTCGACCAGAAGACGCCGAAGAACGAGATGCATCCCGCGATCAGCGGCTGGCGTCGCGCCAACACCGACCTCCCCATCGTCATCTCCAACCACTCCGACACGCTGCTGCAGATCCCCGGCACCGTCCCGGCGCACCGCGTCGTCGTCCATCCGACGCCGCAGGAGTTCGTCGCCGTCGCCTGGAAAAGCCCGCTGGCGGCCAAGATGAACGTCACGGCCCGCGTCGCGCACGCCCATCCCGCGTGCGGCAACGGCGTCGCCTGGTGGCTCGAACACCGCCGCGGCGACAAGTCGGCCATCCTCGCCGAAGGGGCGATCAACCTCGGCGCCGACATCACGGTCCCCACGAAGACGATCAGCATCGAACCCGGCGACCGCATCGTCCTCGCCGTTGATCCGCGCGGCGCCGACCACACCTGCGACCTGACCGAAGTCACGCTGACGATCACCGATTCGGCCAAGGGGGGCCGCGTGTGGGATCTCGCCGCCGACGTGGCCGACACGATCCAAGCCAGTAATCCACATGCCGACAAGCACGGCAACAAGGACGCGTGGAGCTTCGTGCGCGGCCCCGCGAAGGGGGCGCCGAAGTCGTCTGGCACGTCGCCCATCGCGGCCAACACGGTGCTCGGTCAGTGGCGCGCCGCCGCCGCCGACCCCGCCCGCCGCGCCGACGCCGACAAGCTCGCCGTCCAGGTGCAGACGCTGCTGGCCGGCGCTCGCCCCGCCAACGAGAAGGACGTGCAGCGCGGCTTGTTCGACGCAATCGTTTCAGTCGATGGAGTGCTGCTCAAGGGGCTGGACCTGTCGCGCTTCGCCAAGCCGCGCACCGACGGGCTGACCTACGCTTTGCCGAAGGAACGCTTCACCGACGGCAACCTCGTCACCGACGCCGACGGGGTGATCGAGATCCGCCTGCCGGCCGCGCTGCTGCGCGAGCGTGAGTTCGTCGTCGAAGGCAAGATCGACGGCGCCCCCGGCGAGCGCGTCGTGCTGTTTGACGTGGCGACCAGTCCGACGCCGGTTCGCTGGAACGGCAAGAGCAACGTCGTCGCGGCGCCGGCCTCGGCCGGGTTCAAGCGGACGCTGGCGGGCTTTGATGAATTTCGCCGGGTGTTCCCGTGGTTTCTGTGCTTCCCGAACGTCGTTCCGACCGACGAGGTGGTGAGCCTGAAGATGTTCCACCGCGAAGATGAACCGTTGGAGCGGCTGTTTTTGAACGCCGAGCAGAAGGCGAAGATCGACCATCTGTGGAACGAGCATCTTTTCGTCAGCCAGCAGGCGGTGGCGGAGAACGCCTACCTGCCGCAGTTCATCGGCTACGTGACGCAAGACCAGCCGAAGATGCTGCTCGACTACTTCGAGAGCCAGCGGCCGGCGTTCAAGAAGCGGGCCGACGAGTTCCTGAAGGGAGCGGTCATCGCCGAGCCGAGGCAGCTCGCTTCGCTGAGTGATTTCGCGAGCCGGGCGTACCGTCGGCCATTGCAGAAGAAGGAAGAAGCCGACCTGCAGGATCTGTACCAGAAGCTGCGCAAGAAGGGGGCGCCGCACGACGAGTCGCTGCGCGGCGTGCTGACGCGCGTGCTGGTCGGGCCGGCGTTCCTGTTCCGCGCCGAGAAGGCGCCGGCGGGCGTGAAGGCCGGCCCCATCGACGACTGGGAACTGGCGACCCGGCTCAGCTACTTCCTGTGGTCGTCCGCGCCCGACGACGAGCTGCGCGGCCTCGCCGCAGCGGGCAAGCTGCGCGACCCGAAGGTTCTCGCCGACCAGACCCGCCGCATGCTCAAGGATGAGAAGCTTCGCTCGCTCGCCATCGAGTTCGGCACGCAGTGGATCCATGTCCGCGAGTTCGACAACCTGAAGGAGAAGAACGAGAAGCTGTTCCCGACCTTCAACGCGACGTTGCGCAAGGCGATCTACGAGGAGTCGATCCTGTTCTTCCTCGACCTGTTCCAGAGCGATCGCGCCGTGACGCAGATCCTCGACGCCGACCATACCTTCCTCGACGAGACGTTGGCGAAGCACTACGGCATCCCCGGCGTGACGGGGCCGCAGTGGCGCAAGGTCGACGGCGTGCGCAAGCATGGCCGGGGCGGCGTGCTGGGGCTGGCGAGCGTGCAGGCGAAGCAGTCGGGGGCGTCGCGGACCAGCCCGGTGCTGCGCGGCAACTGGGTGGTCGAGACGCTGCTCGGCGAGAAGCTGCCGCGCCCGCCGGCGAACGTGCCGATCCTGCCCGACGAGGAGGGCAACGACAAGCGGACGACGCGGCAGCAGACGGAGAAGCACGTCGCCGACCCGGCGTGCGCGGTCTGCCATGTGCGCATCGACCCGTTCGGCTTCGCGTTCGAGAACTTCGACGCCATCGGCCGTTGGCGCGTGAAGGAGTCGAGCGGCCTGCCGGTCGACGCCAAGGCGAAGCTACGCGACGGCAGCGAGTTCGAGGGGATCGACGGCCTGCGCACTTACCTCATGGCGAAGAAGAAGGACGTGGTCACGCGGCTGTTCTGCCAGCGGCTGCTCGGCTACGCCCTGGGCCGCGCCACGACGCTGTCCGACACGTCGCTCATCGACGAGATGGTCGCCGAGCTGAACAAGAACGAGGGCCGGCTGTCGGCGGCGGTGCAGACGATCGTCCGCAGCCCGCAGTTCCGCATGGTTCGCGGCAACGACTTCGAGGAGTGAGCGATCCGTCGCGAAGAGGAGGATTTTTGCCATGCCTTTCCAATGGCAGGACTACATCGAGGAACGAAAAGGCGTCATGGCGGGCAAGCCCACGTTCAAGGGGACGCGGCTCACCGTGGAGTTCGTCCTCAAGCAGCTCGGGGCGAACATGAGCCACGCCGACCTGCTCGCCCAGTTCCCGACGCTGAAACCCGAGCACCTGCGGGCCGCGATGCTCTACGCCGCCGACGTCGTGGGCATGGACCAGTCCATCTGCCAGTGACGAGTCGGAGCTGCCGTCATGCGTTTGAGCGCGTGACAGCAAGCAGCCTTTCCCCTCGCTCATGAACTCGGAGAAGTACGATGGGGGACTGCGATCTGGTCCGCCTGTGGAGTATGGACGCTCCATATGTCCCAGGGGCGCCTAGCGACGACTGGCTGATCTTCAAGCCGGACGGCACGGGTCGCTACGAGTTCCACAACTGGATTCTCTGCTCCGCCGATTTCTATCGCTGGGAAATGGCCAAACCCGG
>JAYSSW010001078.1:0-2604 GCA_043720335.1 Planctomycetia bacterium | reverse complement strand
CCGATCAGCCCAGCAAGACTCCCTCGGCAAAACCACCGGATTCCAGTCTGCTCGCGCAAAACCCGCACTTCTAGCCCTGTCGCGGGCCGTTGTTTTTTATGAACAACTAAGGGCCGCACCTGCGGCCATGACAGGCGAGGACGCATACGCCTTGCTCTGCGCCACGCTCGACGCCGTCGAGGATGAACATAGCGGCGTGCCGAACAACCCGTCAAACTGGCGGACGGATGGCCGGATGTACCCTCCGCAGCTCGACCGGGTCTACGCGGTTCCTGGCTTTCCCGAAGTCCTTCGGTACGGCCACTTCAAGCATGACACTTTCATCGCGAGCAACGGCGCGATCGAAGTGAAAATCGTCGCCACCGGTGAGGTCCATTTCGCGAAGGCGGGCACCGACGGCAGAGGGGTATGGGGATGAACGCGATCCAGCAAATGCAGCGGTTCCTGTTGAACACTTTTTCACACGCCAGGATCACGCTCGACGAACCCCTCGCACAACAGGGCGTGTGGTCGCTGAACGTGTTCCTGCACGGATACCACCTCGCGGTCGTTTGGCGGGTGGACCAGGGCTTCGGCGTCGTGTCCGACGAGTCACACGGCTATGGCGAAGGAGCGGACGAGGTTTTCGATGGCCTCGACGGGGCACTTCCCCGCGTCGTCCAACTCCTCGCGCAACGGCTCGCCACCGTACCTCCCCAAGCCGTCCGGCTCAAGGAACTGCGCGAGGAACTTGGCTTGTCCCAGGAGGAAGTCGGCAGGCGTCTCGGCACGAAGCAGGCTTCCATCTCCCGTGCGGAGGCGCGGACCGATTTCCACGTCTCCACCCTGCAGAAACTCGCGGAGGCCTTCGGGGCCAGGCTCGTGGTGAAGATGGTCTTCCCTGACGCGAGCGAGCGGGAACTCAAGCTGGATGGCGTGCTCCCGTTGGAGGCTGCGTCGTGAAGCTCAACCTGTTGGTCTTGCGGACGCCCAACGTGGAGGCCCTGCGAGCCTTCTACTCCGCCCTGGGCGCCCGGTTCGAGCGCGAACGGCACGGCGACGGCCCCGAGCATTTCGCCGCCACGCTCGCCGACGGCCTCGTTCTCGAACTCTACCCGGCGCCGGAAGGCGCCGCTGCCGACGCCGGACTGCGCTTGGGACTCCGTGTGGACGACCTCGGAGAGACACTGCGCGAGCTCGGCCAGGTCGCCGTTCCCAAGCAGACGCAGTGGGGTCTGCGTGCGTGCGTCCGCGATCCCGATGGCAGGACGGTCGATCTGCTTCAATGCGAGGCTGGCGAACGGCCCTGATCGCGGCAAATGCTTCGCGCGACCGATCTCGGCGTCGGTGTCCATCGGGTCCGCCCAGCGTACAATGCGCGTATCATGATGGCGAAGGTGTCGATCTTCTGTTTCGCCGCCAGCTACGCGGTGGCGCTGCTCGTCGAGCTGTGGAGGCTGCTCCGCCCCCGGCCGATCCTGCGCTACGTCAGCCTCGGCTTCGGCTCGGCGGGGCTGCTGGCGCACCTCATCTACGCCCTCGTCCAGTCGGTGCCGCTCGTCACGCCGACCGGCTCGATGCTGCTGCTGGCGCTGGTGCTGGCGGTCTTCTATCTCTACGGCGCCGTGCATCACACGCGCGTCGCGTGGGGGCTGTTCGTGCTGCCGCTGGTGCTGGGGCTGATCGGGCTGGCCGTGCTGCTCCCTCCCGCCGAGCTGCCCCAGATCGACAACGTCGATTGGACCCGCTTCTGGGGCATGACGCACGGCGTTCTCGTGTTGTTGGCGGCGGTCGGCGTCTGCGTCGGCTTCCTCGCCAGCATCATGTACCTCGTCCAGATGCGCAAGCTGCAAACGAAGTCGATGCCCGACGAGGGACTGCGCATGATGCCGCTCGAACGGCTGGAGACGATGAACCGCCGGGCGATCCTGCTGTCGTTCCCGCTGCTGACGGCCGGGCTGCTCGTCGGCCTGGTGCTGCAGTGGAGCACGGGGCTTTTCTCCGAGACGTGGACCAGCCCGAAGGTTCTCAGCACCATCGGCCTGTGGGTCGTCTTCGCACTGCTGCTCTACCTGCGCTACGGCGCCCATGTGCGCGGCCGACGGCTCGCCTGGATGACGATGCTCGCGTTCGGGCTGCTGCTCGCCGCCCTCGCCCCCGCCCATCCCTTCGCCGGGGGGAACGGGCCATGAACCTGTTGATGGTCGGTTGCAGCTACCAGACGACGCCGATCGCCCTGCGCGAGAAGCTCGCCTTCGACGGGCCGAAACTCCCCGCCGCGCTCAGCGAAGTGTGGGCGCGGTTCGGCAGCGAGTGCGTCATCCTCAGCACCTGCAACCGCGTCGAACTCTACACCGCCCGCCCCGGCGTCGCTTCCGCTCCCGGCGGCGAATTATTGGCGGAGTTCTTCGCCGAGTTCCACCGCGAATCGTTCGACAAGGTCCGCCCGCATCTGTACGTCCACCAGGACGACGACGCCGTCAAGCACCTGTTCCGCGTCGCGTCGAGTCTCGACAGCCTCGTCGTTGGCGAAGGCCAGATCGCCGGCCAGGTGAAGCGCGCCTACGAAACCGCGCTCGAACACCAGACCGTCGGCGCCGTCCTCAACGGGCTGTTCCAGAAGGC
>JAYSSW010001077.1:0-5533 GCA_043720335.1 Planctomycetia bacterium | reverse complement strand
TTGCGGCAAAAGCCCCACCTGATTCAATCGTTCTTCGCCGCCGCCGGGTTGCCGCTACACGGGTGAAAGTTTACTTCTTTGCGCAGCTGTCAGTAAGAGGATCGCGCGCCTCGCTCAAGGCGATCCGTCAGCCCATCACCCGCTTCAGGAACGTCCTCATCCGCTCTGTCTTCGGGTTGTCCAGCACCTCCGATGGCGGGCCGTCCTCCAGGATGCGGCCTTCGCAGAGGACGACGACGCGGTCGGCCGCCTTGCGGGCGAAGCCCATTTCGTGCGTGACGAGGATCAGCGTCAGCCCGTCGCGCTTCAGGTCGGCCAGCACGTTCAGCACCTCCGCTTTCAACTCGGGATCGAGCGCGCTGGTGATCTCGTCGCACAAAAGGCCGCGCGGCTCCATCGCCAAAGCGCGGGCGATGGCGACGCGCTGCTTCTGCCCGCCGGAAAGCTGCTGCGGGTAGGCGGCTTCGTGCGAGAGCATGCCGACGCGCTCGAGCAACCCGCGTGCTTGCACCTTCGCCTGCATCGCCGGGACGCCAGCAACGCGGATCGGGGCTTCGATGACGTTGTCGAGCACGCTGAGATGCGGGAACAACTGGAAGTCCTGGAAGATCATGCCGAAGCCACGGCGGACGTGCTGCACGTCGTGGTTGCGGTCGCCAGGCACGAGCCGGTACGGCCCGACCTGGATATCGCCAGCGTCGAAGGTGTTGAGGCCGTTGAGGCAGCGAAGCAGCGTCGACTTGCCGCCGCCGCTGGGGCCGAGCAGCGCGACGGTTTCGCCGGGCCGGATCGACAGGCTGATGTTGTCGAGGATGGTCCTCTCGCCGAAGCGTTTGGTGACGTTGTTGAGGTGGATCGACCACTGGCGCTGCTGGTCGGTGAACACATGAAGGTGATCCACTTCATCGACAATATCGATCTTTTTCGACATGGCGGACCTCGTTCTGGCTGCATGATCTTCCAAACACGCTGGAACTCCGAATCCGTTCGCCAACTTCACCCACAGCGAAGCGTGGGCGGCTTCGGTTTTTGCACCGAAGGTGCTGCATAGCAAAGCCCAGGGTCGCGCTAGCGCACCCTGGGAAGGGTGGCACCCGACAGGATTTCTACGCCAACTGCGTTGCATCGGACGTTTCGCGAGGCGTGGATGCAGCCCCGTTGGGGCAGAGGGTTGGCGGCTGGCGATCCCCCAGGGTGCGCTTCGCGACCCTGGGCTTTGTTATGCAGCACCGTTGGTGCAAAGACCGCGAACCTGTGCTCCACTCAGGATTTCGGCTCTCGCTACTTGCCCCCCCATCGTTGCTCCAGCCAGCGCGAGAAGTAGCCCAGCGGGACCGACATCACCAGGTACAGCGCGGCCGTGGTCAGGCCGATCTGCAGGAAGCCGCCATAATTCTTCGTCAGCGTCTGGTACTGCTTGCTGAGTTCGACGACGGAGATGACGCTGACGATGCTGGTGTCCTTGAACAGCGCGATCAGGTCGTTCGTCATCGGCGGCATGATGGTGCGGATCGCCTGGGGGAAGACGATGCGGCGGAAGGTGAGCCAGGGGGACATGCCGAGCGAGATGGCGGCTTCCCATTGGCCGACCGGGACGGAGGTGATGCCCGCGCGGTAGATCTCGGCTTCGTAGGCGGCGTAGTTGAGGCCGAAGCCGAGGATGGCCGCGACGATGGGGTGCAGCTTGATGCCAGCGAGTTCGGGGAGGCCGAAGTAGATGAAGTACAACAGCAGCAGGATGGGGATGCCGCGGAAGAACTCGATGTAGCCGACCGACAGCCAGCGCAGCGGCGCGGGGCCGTAGAGGCGCGCGGTCGCCAGTCCCAGGCCGAGCAGAATGGCGAGGGCCATGCTGGCGATGGTGATGAACACCGTGACGCCCGCTCCTTGGAGCAGCAGCGGGAAGAACTGGCTGAACGTGATCGACAACGCCTCCTGCTCGTCCAGTTCAATGGGCCCGGACAGCCGCTCCTGGTCGGGCGACCAGAGATGCCATTTCGTGAGGATGTCCTTCAGCTCGCCCGACTCGATGACTTTGGCGAGCGCGTCGTCGAGCTGCTTCGCCAGGTCCTCGTCGTCGAGGTGCACCGCGACGCCGTAGTAGCCTTCCGCGAAGCCCTTGCCGACCAGTTTCAAGCCGGGGTAGTCCTTCTTGCGGTGCGTGATGGCGTCGTCGGGGACGGCGTAGTAGATGGCGATCGGCAGGTCAATGAGGACGCCGTCGATGCGGCCGTTCTTCAGGTCCTTGAAGGGGCCTTCCTGGTCGTCATAGGGTTTGAACTCGACCTTCTCGAATTCGAGCAGCCGCGCCGCCGCCGAGCCGGACAGCGTGCCGAGCACGAGCTTCTTCTGCTTGCAGTCGTCAAGGGTGGAGAAGCGGTCGTCGTCGCTGCGCGCGATCAGCTGCTGCTTGTAGACGTAGTAGGGGCGGGTGAAACGGGCCTTCGTGCGGTTCTGCGGCGTGATCTCCAGGCCGTTCAAGGCGATGTCGATGTCACGGACCCTTAGCGTGTCGAGCAAGCTGTCGAACTGCGCGTGCTTGTATTCGATGGGCCTGCGAAGCTGCTTCGAGAGGGCGGCCAGCAGGTCGACCTCGAAGCCGATGCGCTTGTTCGGGTCGTCCTTCTGCCCGAAGAAGTAGGGGACGCCTCCTTCGAAGTCGGTGCCGCAGCGCAGCGGCTTCTTATCCTGGGCGAAGGCCGACGATGGGAGCGCCAGGCAAGCCAGCGCGAGAAGAACCGCCAGTCCGTGGTGGGGCAACGCGGGAACCCTCCGAAGAGAAAGCCGACGATGCGGAAATGGTAGTGAAAGAGACGAAAGGATGAAAGCGCAATCGGCGGGAAGCACGAATCGCCGTGCACGCCATCGCCGTCGAGACGACCGAGCGCGTCGCTCACGGGGCGTCCAGGACTTCGCGCACCTTCCGCGTGAGGGCGGCGAGGCTGAACGGCTTGGGGAGGAAGTTGGCGGAAGCCGACTCGACGCCCTGGCGCACGATCATGTCCTCGGTGTAGCCCGAAATGAACAGCACCCGCAGCCCCGGCTGGAGTGCTGCCAGCTGCTCGGCCATCTCGCGCCCGGACAGTTTCGGCATCACCAGGTCGGTCATCAGCAGGTGGATCATCCCTTGGTGCTTCCCAGCCACGGCCAATCCCTCGAGGCCGTTCGACGCCTCCAGCACGCGGTAGCCGAGCTTCTTGAGGACCAGCTTGGTCATCGCTCGGACCGTCTCCTCGTCCTCGACGAGCAGGATGGTTTCGCAGCCCTTCGCCTCTCCGCGCGCGTCCTGGCTGGCTGGGGTCGGCGCAGGCTCGTCGACCAGCGGCAGGTAGACGCGAAACGTGGTCCCTTCGCCGACCTTGCTCGCGACCTCAATGTGCCCCCCGCTCTGCTTGACGATGCCATGGACCGTGGCGAGGCCGAGGCCGGTCCCCTCGCCGATGCCTTTGGTGGTGAAGAAAGGCTCGAAGACCTGGGCCACGACCTCCTCGGACATGCCGACGCCCGTGTCGCTGACCGACAACATCGCGTACCCGCCCGGCTTCACGTCGGGATGATTCCGAGTAGTCTCCTCGCCCAGCACGGCGTTCGCCGTCGCGACGACGAGCCGACCGCCGCTCGGCTTGGGCATGGCGTCGCGGGCGTTCGCCGCGAGGTTCAGGATGACCTGCCCGAGCTGCATCGGGTCAGCTTTCACCAGGCCGAGGTCGGGATCCGTCTCGGTGACGAACTCGATGTCCGACCCGATCAGCCGCTTCACCAGCACGCCCATGTCGCGGACGACGGTGTTCAAGTCCAGCACGCACGGAACGAGCATCTGCTTGCGGCTGAACGCCATCATCTGCTGGGTGAGGGAGGAGGCGCGCTTGCCGGCGTCGTGGATGTGCCGGAGCGAGCCGTTGATCTCGGCGGGCAGTCCGCTGTCCAGCAGCAGTTCGCTGAACCCGGTGATGATCGTGACGAGGTTGTTGAAGTCGTGGGCGATGCCGCCCGCCAGGCGCCCGACGGCCTCCATCTTCTGCGCCTGGCGCAGATGCTCCTCCAGGCGGCAGCGCTCGGTGATGTCCCGGAAAACCAGCACCGCGCCGACGATCCTGCCGTGCGCGTCGCGGATCGGGGCCGCGCTGTCGTCGATGGGAAGTTCCGCCCCGGCGCGGTTGGCGAGGATGGTGTTGGGGGCGAGCGTGGCGGCTTCCCCCTTCCGCAGCGCGTCGACGACCGGGTTCTCGACCAGCTGGCGGGTCCTCCCCTCGAAGATGTGGAAGACCTCCTGCACGCCCCTGCCGAGGGCGTCCGCGTGCGCCCAGCCGGTGAGCTGCTCGGCCAGCGCGTTCATGAACCGCACCCGACCCTGCTCGTCGGTGGCGATCACCCCGTCGCCGATGCTGCCGAGGGTGGCGGCGAGCCACTGCTCGTTCTCGCGCAGGCGGCGGTCCATCTTGTGCTTGTACAGCCCGATCTCGATGGCGGTCTGGAGGTCCTTGTCCTCGTAGGGCTTCAGGATGTAGCCGAACGGCTCGGTGATCTTGGCCCGCTGGAGGGTGTCGGAGTCCGAGAAGGCCGTCAGGTAGACCACGGGCAAGTCGACCTGCCTGCGGATCAGGCCCGCCGCCGCCACCCCGTCCATGCCGCTGCCGAGGGAGATGTCCATGAGGACGAGGTCGGGCCGGATCTCGACCGCCTTCCGCACGGCTTCCTCGCCGGTCGAGGCCAGGCCCGCCACGGCGTAGCCCATGCCCTTCAGCCTCTTCTCGATGCCTTTGGCGATGATTTTCTCGTCTTCGACGACGAGGATGTTGGCGGTCGTCATGGGTGTCTCCCTGCGTTGGCTAGCGCGCGTCGGGGAAGGTGATCGCGAACTCCGTCCCCTGGCCGGCTCTCAGTTTGATCTTCCCGCGCAGGTGATCGACCAGCGTGTTGACCAGTTGCAGCCCGAAGGACTTGGTGTTCCTGAAATCGAGCCCGCCAGGAAACCCCGCCCCGGTGTCGGCCACGGTCAGGAACGTTGGTGTTGTCGCCGTTCCGATGGAGGGCGACTCGGAGACGGCCTGCCGCGCCGTCGGGGAAGGCGTGCTTGAGGGCGTTGGAGACCAGCTCGTTGATGAGCAGGCCGCACGGGATGGCGATGTCGATGGGCAGCGGCGGCACGTCCACTTCCACGTCCAGCGCGACCTCGTCGTCCGACACTTTGTAGGCATGGTAGAGGTCGGCGGCGAGATTCCGGACGTACTCCGCGAAGTCCACACGCGCCAGGTCCTGCGAGCGGTACAGCCGTTCGTGGATCAGAGCCATCGACCTCACCCGTCCTCGGCTCTCCTTGAACATCTCCAAGGCTTGCTCGTCCTGCGTCTGCTCGGACTGCAGGTCGAGCAAGGCGGACACGATCTGCAGGTTGTTCTTGACGCGGTGGTGGATCTCCTTCAAGAGAACCTCCTTTGTAACCGTTCACCGCTGCGCGAGCATGGCGGGGCACGGCAGCCCGGCGCGGCGGGCCTCCACGGCGCTGCGCAGGTATTCCAGCGGGCTGCGGCCT